>JBGSOU010000180.1:0-3139 GCA_041739025.1 Hyphomonas sp. | reverse complement strand
CCTCGCGGCGCTGGCCGCCAAGGCGGGCGTCAAGGTGGGCGACGCGCTCTTCTTCTCGGCCGGGGACAAGACCGCCGCCGTCAAGCTGGCCGGCGCCGCCCGCACCCGGATCGGCGAGGAACTCGGCCTGATCGACAAGAGCATCTTCAAGCTCTGCTGGATCGTCGACTTCCCGATGTTCGAATGGGACGAAGACAACAAATGTGTGGACTTCAGCCACAACCCGTTCTCGATGCCGCAAGGCGGCATGGAAGCGCTGCTCGCCGCCGATACGGCCGAGAAGCAGCTGGCCATCAAGGCCTACCAGTATGACATCGTCTGCAACGGCATCGAGCTGTCCTCGGGCGCAATCCGGAACCACCGCCCGGACATCATGCTCAAGGCGTTCGAGATTGCCGGCAAGGGTCCGAACGTCGTGGAAGAGAAGTTCGGCGGCATGCTGAACGCCTTCCGCTACGGCGCCCCGCCGCATGGCGGCATTGCCCCGGGCGTGGACCGGATCGTCATGCTTCTGGCAGAGGTCGACAACCTGCGCGACGTCATCCTGTTCCCGATGAACCAGCAGGCCCGCGACCTTCTGATGGGGGCGCCAAGCCCGGTCGAAGAGCGCCAGCTGAAGGAGCTGAACATCCGCCTCGCGCCCGTGATGAAAAGCTGAAGCGGCGACTTCGGATCAGCGCCAAGCCGGCCAAACGGCGCCGCGCCAGCTGCGCGTTGCGGGCTGCGTTTGCCCGTGGCGGAAGTTTTTCAGAATCTTCGCTGCGCCCGAAAGAGTTAGCGGGTTCTTAATCAAGTCTTGCGAATTTCACCCACAGCAAGAAGCGGGTGGAAACGGTTGGTCTGGCGGCAAACGCTAGGCCGGTTCTCTCTGTCCGTACCGTTTCCTGCCCGTGTTGCCGTCAGTCTGCTGGCGGGCCTTCGTCTCTTCCGGCGAGGCTTGCAGAAGGTCCTGACATCCTGCGAACATCTTATGGAGAAAGACTATGTCGCAAACTTCTTACCTGGTTTCGTGCGATATCCTGTGCGGCGAGGGCAGCGATGGCGCCCTTGAAGGCAAGGAAGCCGCTTTTCTGATCGTGGCTGTCAACGCGTCCAGCGAAGACGAAGCCATCGCGAAAATCGAAGCCGACTTCGATGACGAAGGTTATGCGCTCAACGAAGTCGAGTGGATTTCGAAAGCGTCCGAAATGCAGTGGGAAGATGCTGAAGGCGAAGCCGAAGCGAAAGACATCCTGACCCGCCTCGCCGAGCTGCCCGACGAAGTCGTGTACGGAACGCTCTATGACCTTTCGATCGACGAGGTCAGCGAAGCCGCCTGACCAGCCGTCATTCTTCACTCAATTCCAAAGTCCGGCGGCCACTCTTCGAGTGGCCGCTTTTTTTGGGCGGGCCGTCGGGAGGGGGGAGGCGGGCGCGCCTAGTTGGCGCCGCCGTCCAGATTGGCGGCGAGCTGCGCGAAGGTGCACATCGGCAGCTGTTCGTTTGGCGGAAGGCGGGTCGTGCGCGAGCCGCAGGCGCCTTCGAAATCGGCTTCGTCGAAACCTTTCACCGTTTGCAGGTTGGCGCCCGGGAAACGAGCGTCGCGGAACGAGGCGCCGGTGATGTCCGCGCCGCTCATCCGCGCGTCCGTGAAGATTGCGCCATTGAACACCGCGCCGCGCAGGTTGGCCCGGTCAAACACCGCGCCCTTGAAATTGGCCGTCGAGAGGTCAGCGTTTTCGAGGCGGGCGATGATCAGTTCGGCATCTTCGAAATTGGCGCCGATCATCACGGCGTCCTGAAGGCTCGCGCCATGCAGCAGGGCGCGGCGGAAGTCGGCGCCCGAGGCCTTGATTTCCTGAAGGCGCGTGCCGGCAAACACGCCGTCTGCGAGCTTGGCGTTGGTCAGGACGGCGCCGCGCATGTCGGCGCCCGTCAGGTCCGCGCTTTCAAAATTGACGCCCGTCGCCTGCACGCCGCGCATCACCGAATAGTCGAGCTTGGCTTCGGAGTAGTTGGCACCCGACAGGGTCCAGCCGGTCAGGTTGCGGCCTGAAAGTTCGCACGTGGCGCAGGTGCCGACATAGCTGGGTGACCAGGCCACCGGCTGGCCCTGAGCCAGGGCGGCGGGGGCGGTGAAGGCGGCGAAAGCACCAGCCAGAGAGATGAGGCGGAGATTCAGGATGTCCATGGGACTCGGAATAGACCTTTCCAGATATTCCCTAAACTGAACAAACTGTAAGAACTGTAAATGCGGCACGACTGTTGCCAGAAAGCAATAAGTCTTGCCGTAGCGTCATGAAATTCCCGTGAGGCGTGAGGCACTTGCGGGCACCACTCGCGCGTCAGGCTACTGGCTCGCCCGGCTTTCCTCACCGCAAGTATCGCAGGCCATGTGTCCCCCGGGGCCGGCCTCGAACAGCGTGAAGCTGCCACAGGCCGGGCAGGCCTGGGAGAGGTAAACCGGTGAAAGATCTCTGGTTTCTGCGCTAGCCGGTTCTTCGGCGGCCTTTTCGGCCCGGCGCGCGCCGAGGATCACGATATTGTCCGGCAGTTGGCCGCGCGAGAATCCACGCGAGATGAACTGGGCAGCTTCGCTGGTGAAGGCGGCGGTTTCGCGTGTCGCGTCGCCCGCGCCCCGGCCGAGGCCATCATGGGTGACATCAGCTTCGGCAAGGTCGTCGCGGCCCAGATAAGAGACGGCAAGCTCCCGGAAAATGTAATCCAGGATCGAGGTCGCATTGGTGATCCGGTCATTGCCGGTCACCGCGCCGGCCGGCTCGAACCGGGTGAAGACGAACGCGTCGGCATATTCTTCCAGCGGCACACCGTATTGCAGGCCGAGCGAGACCGAGATGGCGAAATTGTTCATCAGGCTGCGGAAGGCGGCGCCCTCCTTGTGCATGTCGATGAAGATCTCGCCGAGGCTGCCATCATCGAACTCGCCGGTGTGCAGGTAGACCTTGTGGCCGCCGACGGTGGCTTTCTGGATATAGCCCTTGCGGCGATCCGGCAGGCGGGTGCGGCGCACGCGGGGGGCGCCTTCCGACAGGGCCGGCAGGTCCGGCAAGGCCTCGGCGTCCTCGGCGATTTCCTCGGCAAGGGACAGGATCTGCTCCATGCGCAGGCGCAGGTCTTCCGACGGCGGGGCGCGGTGACC
>JBGSOU010000107.1:0-2972 GCA_041739025.1 Hyphomonas sp. | reverse complement strand
GGCCGCCGCCGGCTCGGGCTGCGAGGCGGTCAGGCCGTGGAGCACCGTACGAACCGGCGCGGAATACACCATCGAAAAGCCGGTGAAGGCAATCAGGATGACCGGCAGGGCGAAGATCACGCCGAGGTCGCGGTGCTGGGCCAGCAGGTCGCGGCGCCGGCCAGTCGCCGGCCAGACCCGCCAGCGAAACATCCTGAGGCTTGGCCAGACGATAACGAGGCCCGTGATCGACAACAGAACGGCGCCGGCACCCGCAATACCGGCCACCAGCTTGCCGGTGTCGCCCGCCAGCAGGTAGTGATGAAGGTCGAAGACCCAATCTTCCACCCGTCCATTCCGGGTCCAGCGCGCCGCCGTCACACCCGCGCGGTCCAGATAGGCGCCGCTCCCGTCCTCGAACACCGCCTTGTGCAGGCCGAAGTCCGGGCCGCCCAGCGCCACATAGCGCAGGCCCTGGCTTCCGTATTCGGCGTCGATCCGGTTCAGCACCGGGCCGAGATCTTCAGCGGCCAGCGATATCGGCTGGCGCGCCTCGGCAAACTCCAGCCGGAGATAGTCCGCCTTGAAAACCAGCAGCGAACCCGACAGGCCGAGCACGCTGATCAGGAGGCAAAGGACGGCGCCCGTCCAGGCGTGCGCCGTCCGGAGGATGAGCGTTGGCCTCAAAATTTCGTCTCGAAGGCCAGAGAGATCACCCGGCCCCTGCCGGCGAAGAAGCGCGTGTTGCTTGTCGGCTGGACGGTCTGGCTGTCATAGGTGACGTATTGTTCGTCGAACAGGTTTGACGCCGACAGGGTGATGTTGCCGAAGGAGGCCGCATACCGCACGAAGGCATCCGCCAGCGTGTAGCCGTCGAAATCCGTCGCGGCCGCGAGTCCGTCGAAGCTCCGGTCGAGATAGGTACGGCTCTGGACGCGCAGTGCGAATGGACCGGTCTCGTAGTCAGCCGCGAGATTGAAGCGGTCCGGACTGATGTTCGCGCCGTCGAGGTCCTGGTCGACAGTGCCGTCACCGTCGCTGTCGGATTTGCCGTTGAGCTTCGCATACGCGCCCGACAGCTTGAGGCCATCCACGGGCGTTTCCCAGGACGCGTTCATTTCCAGCCCGTCGATCTCTGTGCGCTGGCGTTCGACTTCGAAGACATCATTGCGAAGCACCAGCAGCGAGCCAAGTTCCGCATTGCTCCAGAAATAGGCTGCCGAAGCCGATACCGGACCTTGCCGCCATTCGAGCCCGATTTCCGTGTTGTCGGTCACGACAGGCTCGACATTCAGGAAGGTGTCGACATCCTGGCCGGGTGTGGCAACGGCCCGCAGGATCCGGCCGACATCTGCCATCGTGAAACCTTCAGCATACGATGTATACGCGGTCAGGCCCGCGATCACTTCTGCCGTCACGCCCACATTGATGAGGGTTTCCTCGAATTCCGGTTCGCCGCCGCCGACTTGCTGGGGGCCATAGGAATAGAGCGTCTCGTAGTCGTCGACCTTCAGTTTTGCGATTTCATGGCGCAGGCCGCCCGAGAGGTGGACGCGCTTGTCGAACAACGCCTGGTTCAATTGAACAAAGGTGGCAAACGACGTGAACTCGGTTTCCGGAACCCAATTGCGTCCCGTGTTGATCAGCTCCTGGTAGGTCGTGTCATTGAGCGCATCCAGGCCACCGGTGACGTTCAGCCCGGGGACCGCATCCACAGCCCGCTCGTAGGACAGGCGCAGGCCTTTCTTTTCGGAATTGTTTGCAGACTGATCAAAAAGCGTGCCGGTCGGGTCGATGGCCGGATCCTGGAAGGACGCGAACACGCCGCCGCCATAGACGGCCTCGAAATCCTGGAAGAACAGCTGCCCGGTCAGCAGGCCGCCCAGCAGGTCCGCGTCCGTATAGGTCAGCGAGGAGGTCAGCACCTTGTTGGTCGGGATCACCCCGGTCTGGGTACCGCGCACGGTGGTGGTCGGCGTGTTGGTGGCCCGGGATCCGTTCACCAGAACATAGTCGCCGTCGCCTTCCAGCTCGAAATGCTGGGTCATCAGTTCAAGGCGGCGCGAGTCGCCCAGTTCGAGCCCCGCTTTGCCGAAGAAGGACAGGCTGTCCGAATCCTGCACTTCACCTTGAGTGCCATCGATGCCGATGCGCCGCTCGTCGCCGCTGTAATAGGCGCCCCGCTTTTGCGCCGAGACACCCAGCGTGACGTCCAGCAGGCCGAAATCGCGGCCGGCCAATGCGCCGGTCCGGTACTCGTAACCGTCACCCTGAAATGCGTTGGCGGCGGTGATCTGGGCCAGCGCCTTGCCGGTCCAGACCCCTTCCTCAGCCGGCGCCGGCGCGGTCACATAGTTCACCACGCCGCCGGTCGCCCCGATCCCCTGGATTGCATTGGAGCCGAAGATCACTTCGACACGGTCGATGAAGAACGGGTTAATCGTGTAACCGGCCCGGCTGCCGTCCCGGAGCGGATTGGATTGCGGCACGCCGTCGATGAGGTAGAGCGGCTTGCGGCCGCGCAACGACTCGCCCGCGCCGGACAGTTTTTCGCGGGTGGGCGAGAACGAGGGCACCAGTGTGGAGACCACGTCCACCGCCGACCCCGTCAGCTGGGCCTGCAGGGACAATTGCTCGTTGCTGATCAGCTGGATCGTCGTGGGCAGGGCCGACGGGGGCAGGATCGTCCGCGTGGCCGTCACCACGACGGTTTCTTCAACCCGGGTGTCTTCGGTATCGGTGCCGGATGGGGCGGTTTGTGCCTGGGCATTTGCGGACAAAACCAACAGGGCGGCGCTGCTGACGCTGAGTAGACGTTTCATGTTGGGCTCCGGGAGGAAAGCTGGGTGAAGGGGATGTCCCGCTCTATTGATAATGATTTGCATTATCAATGTGATTTTTTGGCCTCCGGTGCAGCTGCGTGACCGGGCGTTGCATTTTGGGCACAGGCCGGCTGGCCGGGCGCCGCGCGGATTGCGGGGGCAGGCGAGGCC
>JBGSOU010000105.1:0-5231 GCA_041739025.1 Hyphomonas sp. | reverse complement strand
CAGCGCGTCGGCGCCCATCAGCGCCATCGCGCGGGCCGCTTCGGGGAACCACTGGTCCCAGCAGATGCCGACACCGATGCGGCCCTTCATCGTGCTCCAAGTGCGGAAACCGGTATCGCCGGGGCGGAAGTAGAATTTTTCCTGATAGCCGGGGCCATCGGGGATGTGGCTCTTGCGGTAGACGCCGAGCGGGGCGCCGTCGGCATCAATCATCACGATGGAATTGAAATAGAGCGGGCCATCCTTCTCGTAGATCGAGACGGGGATGACGACGCCGAGCTCGGCGGCAAGTTCCGAGTACTGACGAACAGCGGGGTGGTCCGGCCACTCCATGGCGCGGGCGAAGTGTTCCTCTTCCTGCGTCTTGCAGAAATAGTAGCCGCAGAAGAGTTCGGGCGGCAGGACGACGTCAGCGCCTTTCGCGGCGGCCTCCCGGATGAAGCCGGCAACGCGGGTGATATTGTCCTGAACATCATCAGACGGGGTGAACTGGATCGCGGCGAGGGTCAGCGTGCGGGCCATGGTGTGCCTCCTGTCAGGCGGGGATTTCGCGGGTCATGCAATGGAAACTGCCGCCGCCGGCAAGGATGCCGCGCGCGGGAAGGCCGATCACTTCGCGGCTTGGGAAAAGCGCTTTCAGCTCTGCGAGCGCGACAGCGCTGTAGCGATCTTCATAGATGGGCACGAGGACGGCGCCGTTGGTGATCGTGAAGTTCATGTGGCTGGCGGGCACGGGCACGCCGTCACCGAAATGCACGAGGCCGGGCGACGGGATCGTGGAGACCATCAGGCCGGCCGCAGCGAGGCTGCGCTCGATTTCTTTCAGGACATCCGTGTTCGGATCATCCGGACAGGCCGGGTGCTGGCAGAGGACATGGCCGGGGCCGATGAAGCGGGCGATGTTGTCGACGTGGCCATCAGTATGATCATTGGCGAGGCCGTCGCCGAGCCAGACGATTTCCTCGACACCGAGCGCGGCGCGCAGGTGGCCTTCGATCTGGTCCTGGTTGAGTGCCGGATTGCGGTTGGCGTTCAGGAGGCACTGGCGCGTTGTCAGCAGGCGGCCTTCGCCGTCCACGTCGATGCCACCGCCTTCGAGGACGAAGTCGCGCGCGTGTAACGGCAGTTGTTCGATGGCGGCCATGGCACCCGCAGTTTCGGTATCGCCGTCCATCAGGTATTTGCCGCCCCAGCCGTTGAAGCGGAAGACCTGCGCGGTGCGCGATGCCCCTGCCCCGGTGATGATCGGGCCGGTATCGCGCAACCAGATGTCGCCGGTGGGGATGCGGACGAGCTCGGCGACATTGCCGAGCGCGGCCTGGGCTGAGGTCATCGCCTCGTCCGAGCCGATGGCGACCTTCACTGGGACGTGCACAGCGGCCGCATGGATGAACGCCGCAATATCGGCCCGGGCGGGCGCAAGTTCGCCGCCCCACTCTTCTGCGAGACGAGGCCAGCCTGCCCAGAGGGCGGCGTGCGGCGCCCATTCGGGGGCGAGATGTAGCTTCGGGGCGGTCATTCTTCTGCAGCTTTCCTTGGATGCCGATGCCTCATCCCGGCCCTTGCCACAGAGAGGCCTGAACGGAAAGGGCGTCCACGCAACCGGCCGCCATTCGGGGCGCCGAAAGCACAACGTGGCGCATCCGGAAAAGACGCATCGGCCGCTCTGAAAAAGCAAAGGGCCGCGCCAAATGGCGCGGCCCTTCTCAATTACCCGCTCGAAAGAGCGATTCTGGAACCTAGAACTTGGTTTCGAGCGACACCGACACGGTGCGCGGTGCGCCATAGTAGTAGGAGTTCGTGCCGTTGATCGCGTTCAGATAGTCCTCGTCGAAGAGGTTCTGGACGTTCAGGCGAAGCTTGGCCGACTTGGCCGACTCCATGATGTTGCCGAGGTCGTAGGAGGCATCGAAGTTGAACACCGTGTAGGCCGGTGCATCAAACGTGTTTGCATCATCAGACCAACGCTCGCCGACGCGGCGGCCCTGCAGGCCGAACTGGTAAGCACCGATCTCGTAATCGACCCGGGCGGCCAGCGTCATGTCAGGCGTCTTCACCAGCTCGAGGCCAGTATTCTTGACTTCGGTGTCGGTGAAGGCCGCCGAGGTGAAGAAGGAGAGGCCTTCGATCAGCTGCATGCCGAAGGTCGCTTCGAAACCCTTCAGATCGACATCGCCAACGTTGCGCGAGAGGAAGACGGTCGGATCGTTCGGATCGACATCGCGCTCGATACGGTTCGAGAACTGGTTGTACCAGACGGTTGCCGAAGCCTCGATGCGGTCGCCGCGATAGCGGTAGCCGAGATCATAGGCTTTCGAGTTTTCCGGTTGGACGATGTCCAGCTGCTTCACAAGGATACCCGAGTACAGGTCGTCGGTGCGCGGTGCAGAGATCGTTTCTGCAAAGCTGCCGAAGAACTGGTGGGCGTCGGACGGACGGAAGCTGAGCCCCAGGTTCGGGAGCACATCGTCGTAGCTGACTTCGCCCTGGAACGGCGGGGCGTATTCAGCCGTGCCTTTCGAAGCGAACGTCACGAAGCCCGACGGAAGGACGGTCGGCGTTTCAAGCGTGCAATACTGGGTCGACGAGCCGTTGCCCTTCTGGGCGTAGCAGCGCTGGTCGAGTTCGCGTTCGAAATAAGGCAGACGCAGGCCGACCGTGACGCCCAGCATGTCGTCCATGAAATCGCCGCGATACTCGAGCGAAAGCTGGTTCAGACGGGCGATCGAAAGGCGATCACGCTTCTGGAACTTGCTGCCGTCCGACAAGGTGAAGGACGGACCGTAATCGTCCACGCCGCCGAACACGTCGAACGGCGAACCGTCGGTGTCGAGCGTCGAGTAGTCACCGGTCTGACGGTGACGGCCCTGGTCGAAGGTATAGGCAACGCGGAAACGCTGGTTGTCGGTCATGTTGTAGATCAGCGAGCTGACCAACGCATACCGGATCGTGTTCGTGTTCGAGGGCGAGTAGAGGCTGATCGTGTCAGCGGTATCGCCGTCATTGTTGATATCGAGACCGGCGGCGCCGAAACGCGCATCAGTTTCAGACGTGTTGGAAGAACCGCCGCCGTTCGCACGCACGTACTGGACCGACGGATCAACCGTGAGAACCAGTTTCGGGCTGAGCGTGAACTTGCCCTGGATCCGGATGTTGCCGGTGTCGGACGGGTTGATCGCCGTGTTCAGGCGAAGCTGGTCACGGGTCGGTTCGAAGCCGGCGTTGAACTGGGCTTCGGTGACCGTGTAGTTGAAGAAGAAGTTGTTCCGGTTTTCGTTGTAGTGCGCCATCAGGCGCACGTAGTCGCCGTTTTCGCCGATCGGCTGGAAGATCTGAGCGTTGTACTGCTCTTTGTCGATCTTGGCCTTGCCTTCGATGAAGTAGTCATAGGTGGTGTTCGAATAGGTCAGGTAGGAGGTCGTGCCGAGCGGGCCGACTTCGCCGCTGTCGAGACGGACGTAGAAACGACGGTAGTCATCGTCGCCCATCGAGAAGACCGACGAAACGCC
Source organism: Hyphomonas sp. (assembly GCA_041739025.1). Classification (GTDB taxonomy): domain Bacteria; phylum Pseudomonadota; class Alphaproteobacteria; order Caulobacterales; family Hyphomonadaceae; genus Hyphomonas. The sequence goes on along the minus strand of JBGSOU010000105.1, from coordinate 1,722 downwards.
CATTTCGTCTTCCGGCGATTTGGTCGCGTAGTTGACCGTGCCGCCGGTGGCGGAGGCCGTCGGGCTGTCCACGTCTGTCGCGCCGAAGTTGACGGTTGCGCGCGTGATCAGCTCGGGGTCGAGCATCTGGTTGGTGTACAGGGCGTAGTTGCCGGTGTCGTTCAGCGGGATGCCGTCGAAGGTCGCCGAAATGCGGCTGCCATCAAATCCGCGGATGTTGAGGTCACCGCCCGAAGACCCGTAGGCGTCGTTGTTCGAGAACGTGACGCCGGGGAGCAGGTTCAGGGATTCAAAAACCGTCTGACCCGGCTGTTGCGTGCCGAGATAGGCTTCGGTGATCGAAGCGCGGGCCTTGGCAGCCTCTTCAAGCGAAACGGCATCGGTTTCGACGGCGGCGCCGGCGACCACGACGGTCGTCATGACCATCGGATCTTCGAAAACCTGGGTACCCGTGGACTGCGCGAACGCCGCGCCAGCCGTGGACAGACAGACGGCCGTCAGGCTCGTGCTGTAAAGTAAAGAACGGATTTTCATGTGTTCAGTGCCCTCATGATAAAATCAAACGCGACCAACTTAATCGACCGCCACCAGAACGCCCTCGCGCCGTCCCGGTTCAAGCCCGCGATTAGCCCCGCTACATGACAGATAAGTGACAGACAATTGAAGGTTCTGCTGCGCCCCCAAAACCGGGAACGGTTTTTTTGTTGCGATGCAAAAATGACACGCTGAATGGCAGCCGCGTGCTGCAAGCGTCGCAAACTGATCTGTATTTGTGTGCAGCAAGCCGCCATAAGGGGGACGTTCAAACCGAATCGATCATGCGCGCCAAAACCCTAATCCCCAAAAGTGCCGAGGCCCGGCTGACATTGGCCGCCCTTGCCGCGCTGCTGCTGGTACGGGTAATCTCGATTCTGCTGTCGCCGCTCAATCTCTACGCGGATGAAGCCCAGTACTGGCGCTGGTCGCAGGACCTGGCTTGGGGGTATTATTCGAAACCGCCGATGATTGCCTGGGTGATCCACGCCATGACGGCGGTGTTCGGCAACAGCGAATGGGCGGTGCGGCTGGCCGCCCCCTTCCTTCACACGGCCGCAGCGGGTTTCCTGTTCCTCGCCGGGCGTGAAATGTCTGGTGCAAAGACAGGGCTCTATGCCGCACTGCTCTACGCGCTGATGCCGGCCGTGACGTTGGCATCCAGCGTTCTGTCGACCGATGGCGTGCTGATGCCGTTCTGGTGCGCCGGGCTGTATTTCGCCTGGCGCCTGCGCCAGGGCGGCGGACTGGCAACAACGGCGGCGCTGGGCGCGGCGCTCGGCTTCGGGATCCTGTCGAAGTATGCGATGCTGTATTTCGTCATCGGGCTCGCCCTCACCTGCCTGATCGATGCGCCGATGCGCCGGGCCCTGCTGTCGCGCGGCGGCGCCTTGGCGTTCGGTGTCATGGCACTTCTCGTCGCACCGCATTTCGCCTGGAACGCCGCAAACGACTTCCAGACGGTCGGCCACACGGTGGACAATGCCAATCTCGGCGGCGACCTGTTCCATCCTGAAAACGCCATCACCTTCTTTCTTGATCAGCTCGGCGTATTCGGTCCGCTCAGCTTTCTGCTCCTGATCGCGGGTCTTGCCGGCTGGCGGCCCGGGGCGGATGGCGGCGGAGCGCCCGCGCGCTGGCTGCTGTGCTTCGTGCTGCCGGTGATAATCTTCATTCTGGCGCAGGCTG
>JBGSOU010000035.1:0-9876 GCA_041739025.1 Hyphomonas sp. | reverse complement strand
TCACCGCCGGACTGCTGGCCCTCGCGCTGCGCCGCCGGGGGCTCAAGGCCCGCTCCTGGCTCGGCTGGCAGCTGCGCCTGAAGACCGACAACAGCCACGGCCGGGCCCGGATTCTCGGATTTGACGATTCCTCGCTGCCGGACTCCATCGATTCCGGCGAGATTGCCGTCGTCGCCGGGTTTCAGGGCGTGACCGACGATTTCCGGGTGACCACGCTCGGCCGGGGCGGCTCGGACACGAGCGCCGTTGCGGTCGCTGCGGCACTCGGTGCGAAGGTGTGCGACATCTACACGGATGTCGACGGCGTCTACACGACCGACCCGCGCATGGTGCCCAAGGCCCGGCGGATCGACAAGATTTCGTATGAAGAGATGCTCGAAATGGCGTCGCTGGGCGCGAAAGTGCTGCAGACGCGCTCGGTCGAGCTGGCAATGAACCACAATGTCCCGGTCCGGGTGCTGTCGAGCTTCGTGAAGCCCGGCGAGGAATCCCCAGGAACGCTTGTCTGTGCAGAGGAAGAAATCGTGGAAAAGCAGGTTGTCAGCGGCGTCGCCTATTCGCGGGACGAAGCAAAGGTCACGCTCTACGGTGTGCCCGACAAGCCGGGATCATCGGCCAAGATCTTCTCGGCGCTGGCGAAGGCGGGTGTCAATGTCGACATGATCGTGCAGGCGAGCTCGCGCGAAGCGTCCAAGGCAAACCTCGTGTTCACCTGTACCGAGCGCGACAGCCCCTTTGCCCGCGAGACGCTGGAAAACCTCAAGGCCGAAGTCGGTTACGAGCGGCTGGAAGTGGCACGCGACGTGTCCAAGATCTCGATCATCGGCGTCGGCATGAAGAGCCATACCGGGGTTGCCGAGAAAATGTTCACCGCGCTCTCGGAAAAGGGCATCAACATCGATGTCATCGCCACTTCCGAAATCAAGATTTCCGTTCTGATCGGCGCCCCCTATACAGAAGTGGCCGTCCGGGCCCTACATACGGCCTTCGGTCTCGACGCTGAGTGATCAGCCATCCCGTTCGGGAGAGCATGCCTTACAATATGCCGGCCACCCGTGTGCTCATGAACAACCTTCGCCAGGTGATGGCGGAGGATGGTGACACACGTTCCCGGCTTGACCATGTCGTGCGTCTCGTCGCGTCGACCATGGTGGCCGATGTGTGCTCGATCTACCTGCGCGAGACGGACGGCGCCCTGCTGCTGATCGCGACCGAAGGCCTGAAGCCGGAAGCCGTCAACAAGACGCGCCTTACCGCGCATGAAGGCCTGGTCGGCTTCGTGGCGCGCACGGCCGAACCGATCGCGATCGAAGACGCGCCGCGCCATCCGGCCTTCTCCTACCGGCCGGAAACCGGGGAAGACCCGTTTCACGCCTTTCTCGGGGTGCCGATCCTGCGCACCGGCGGTGTGACGGGGGTTCTGGTGGTCCAGAACCAGACCGAGCGACGCTATGGCGATGAAGAGATCGACACGCTGCAGACCATTTCGATGGTGCTGGCGGAAATCGTCCACACGCTGACCGAGTCGCCTGCGCCGCAATCGGCGCCGGACCGGCGGATGCGCGGCGGCGGGGGCGGCAACCTGAAGGGCCGGATCTTCTGTGAAGGCCTCGGTTTCGGCCGCGCGGTCCTGCATGATCCGGTTGTGCCACCCGCCAAGTTCTTTGCGGCAGACCAGGCCGAGGAGGCCGACCGGCTGAACCAGGGCCTGATCGACCTGCGGGCCTCGATTGACCGGATGATGCTGATCGACGGCGCAGCGCTGGGGGAGGACCCCCGGGATGTGATGGAAACCTACCGGCTGCTGGCCTATGACACGTCCTGGGCGGAGAAGCTGCACGAGGGCATCCGCTCCGGCCTGTCGGCCGAAGCGTCGGTCGACCGGGCGCGGCGCGAACACCGGGCGAAACTGCAGCATGCGCGCGATCCCTACCTGCGCGAGCGGCTGCATGATCTCGAGGATCTGGACAACCGGCTCCTGCGGGTCCTGGGCGGCGAAGAGGGCAAGCTGCAGATCACCGGCGGTGAAAGCGTACTGGTCGCGCGCCGTCTCGGCCCCGCCGAGCTGCTGGAATATGCCAAGGCGGGTCTGAAGGGCCTCCTGATGGAGGAGGCTGCGGCCTCCTCGCACGCGGCGATCGTGGCCCGCGCGCTCGGAATCCCCGCCATCGGCGGCATCGAAGGCCTGACGACGCGGATCGAGCAGGGCGACTACATCATCGTCGATGCGGAGGAGGGCAGTGTCCACATCCGGCCGGACGATGCGGTCTATGACGCCTACAAGTCCCGGGTCGGCCTGCGCTCCGAGCGCCAGGCCGAGTATGCCAAGCTGAAGGGCCTGCCAGCGCGCACGCTGGACGGAACGGACGTATCGCTGCTGCTGAATGCCGGCCTCGATCTCGATCTCGACATGCTGGACCAGGCCGGCGCCGACGGCGTGGGCCTGTTCCGCACCGAATTCCAGTTTCTTGTGTCGGAATCGCTGCCGCGCCTGGAAGACCAGATATCGCTCTACAAGCGGGTTCTGGACCGGGCGGCGGGACGGCCCGTCGTGTTCCGGACGCTGGACCTCGGCGGCGACAAGGTTCTGCCGGCGCTGAGCCAGCTACGGGAGGAGAACCCTGCGCTGGGCTGGCGGTCGATCCGCTTTGCACTCGACCACAAGGGCCTGTTCCGCCGCCAGCTGCGGGCGCTGGTCCGCGCGGCGGGGGAGCGGCCCCTGACGGTGATGTTCCCGATGGTCACGGTGCCGTCGGAATACCGGGCGGCGAAGGACCTCCTGCTCGAGGAAATCGCCTGGAGCGCCCGGAAAACCGGCCTGCAGCCGGCGAAGCTCGAAGTCGGCGTGATGCTCGAAACGCCGGCGCTGGGTTTTGCAATGCAGGATCTCGGCGGAGAGGTCGATTTCCTGTCGGTCGGCACCAATGACCTGCTGCAGTTCTTCTTCGCGGCGGACCGGATGACACCGTCGGTCAGCGAACGCTATGACCTCGTCGATCCGGCCGCGCTGCGTTACCTGAAAATGGTGGCGGACGTGTGCAAGACGCACAAGATCCGCCTGTCGGTGTGCGGCGAGGCGACCGCATCTCCCCCGGTCGCCCTCTGCTTTGCGGCGCTGGGCTATACCAGCCTGTCGATGGCGGCCTCGGCGATTGGTCCGGTGAAGCAGGCGCTGCGCAAGGTCGACCTGAACGCCTTCCGGGCGGGTCTTTTCGAGCGCATGGACAAGCCGAACGGATCGTTCCGTAACCAAGTGTTAGCACTTGCGGCCGAACATGGGATTGACACAGCAGACAGTTGAAGCGTGTTGCGGCAGCAGATACACGGTCCTACATCGGAATGGACCGGATCTTGCCCCGATTTCATTTGGTGGCTCATCAGGTCAATGAGATTGGAAGACAATGGCACAGAACGTATCGCCAGAGCCGGCAGGCGGGCCACAGCCCGGGGAAAACGATCGGGTGGATGACAACGGAACGAACCGTTCGAATGTAATGCCGATCTCGCCGGTGGCGGCGCGGCAGCTGGATGCACATGAGCGCCGCCAGCGTGCAGACGAAATCTTCCAGTCCGGGCAGTATGAAGGCGAAGAGCTCCGCATGGGGCAGGTTTTGCGCCGCGTCCGGGAATCGCTTGGCCTTGATCTCGCTGAAATCGCCCGCGTCTCGCGTATCCGCGAGAACTTCCTGATGGCGATCGAGCGGATGGAGTTGCAGACCATCGCCAAGGGCTACCTTGTGCCCTACCTGATCGCCTATTCGAAATATCTTGGCCTGCCGGAACAGGATGTCGTGCAGCGCTATACGCGCGAATGCGGCGCGGTCGAGGAGGTGAAGACCTCGGCGCCCGTCCCGAAAATCGGCCGTTTGAACAACAAATCGGCCAATGTGCCGTTGATCGTGGCGCTTGCCGGCGCGCTGGTGCTGTTCATAGCGGGCGGCGTGACTGCAGCCGTGCTGATGAACAAGGGCCCGGAAGAAATCGTCTCGCCCACGGTTGTGGCCGTTTCGGGCGCGCGCGACAGCCTGTTTTCCGAATCTGCGACCACGCCAGCCGTGCCGGTGGATCTGCCGCTTGAGATCATCGCCGTCCGTCAGGGCTGGCTGGAGATCCGCGGCTCGGATGGCACCATTTTCCTCAGCCGCACGATGGCGGAAGGCGAAAACTATTTCCCGCGCCTGAACGCCGGCTGGACCGTTTCGGCCCGCAATGGCGGCGCGTTCGAATGGCGGGTGGGCGACCTTTCCGTTGGCCCGCTCGGCCCGGAAGGAGCGCAGGTGTTTTCGGTCAGTGTCGATGATCAACTGGTGCATGCCGCGGAAGTCTCGGCAGCTGCGGCTGCCGCCAAGGCGGCGGCGCCAGCGGCCGCGAACGGTACGGCCGCCCAGTAACGCGCTTCAGACCCTTTACGTGTGGCGCGTGCAGCGCCACATGTGGGGCTGGTCGAAAGCCCGAAAGGCGCTGAAATAGCCCGATGAGTCACAACCCGATCCGTCCCTGGCGTAATATCGAACGCCGGAAGTCCCGCCAGATCCGTGTCGGTAACGTGCTCGTCGGCGGCGATGCCCCGATCGCCGTGCAGACCATGACGAACACGCCGACCGAAGACGCGGACGCCACCATCCGGCAGATCCTGCGCGCCGCCGAAGCGGGCGTCGATATCGTGCGCGTTTCGTGCCCGACCGAAGAGTCGACGGCCGCGATGCGCGCCATCTGCAAGGCGAGTCCCGTTCCGGTCGTGGCCGACATCCATTTCCATTACAAACGCGGGATCGAAGCCGCAGATGCCGGTGCGGCCTGCCTGCGCATCAATCCCGGCAACATCGGCTCCAAGGCCCGGGTCAAGGAAGTCGTCGCAGCGGCGCGCGCCAATGGTTGTTCGATGCGGATCGGCGTCAATGGTGGCAGCCTTGAGCGCCACCTCCTCGAAAAATACGGCGAGCCGTGCCCGGACGCGATGGTGGAAAGCGCGCTCGACCATGCGCGCATCCTCGATGATCTCGGATTCCACGACTACAAGATTTCGGTGAAAGCCTCGGACATGTTCCTGACGGTGGCGGCCTACCAGCTGCTGTCGGAGGCCACCGATGCGCCGCTGCACCTTGGCATCACCGAGGCGGGCGGGCTTCGTACGGGTACGGTCAAATCCTCCATCGGCATGGGCACTTTGCTCTGGGCCGGTATCGGCGACACGATCCGCGTGTCGCTGTCGGCCGAACCGGAAGAAGAGGTGAAGGTCGGCTTCGAGATGTTGAAATCGCTCGGCCTGCGCACACGCGGCGTCAACATCGTCGCGTGTCCGAGCTGCGCGCGTCAGGGCTTCGATGTGATCCGCACGGTGGAGACGCTCGAGAAACGCCTCGCGCACATTTCAGAGCCCATCTCGCTGTCGATCATCGGCTGCGTGGTCAACGGCCCGGGTGAGGCAGCACTCACGGATCTCGGCTTCACCGGCGGCGGCAAGGACAGCGGCAAGATGTTCGTGAACGGACGGGCCGATCACAACGTCTCGACGGCCGACATGGTGGAGCACATCGTCAAGCTGGTCGAAGAGAAGGCCGCGAAGATGAAGGCTGAGCGCGACGCTGAACAGGTGCCGGCGGAGTAGGGCTCAGCCCGGCCCGCAGCTGCTCGCCGGCATCAGCGCTGCGGCCGCATCATACAGTCCTTGCGACGGCGCGAGGCGGCGGACCAGGGCAAGCGCTTCAGGCTGCTCAACCCGGACCACGGTGACGCCGTCCACGGGTGCAACCTCATGGTCCGGCAAGGCCACAATGATGGTCAACGCGCCGGGCGCATCCGGCAGGCGCGCGTCCAGAGATCCCGCATACACATTGTCCGTGTTCGCATCAAACACCGACAGCGAGCCATACTCTGGCCAGGTCGGCACGTTCAGCGTGACGGGACCACCGGTCAGGTCGATCAGGCACACGCCATAGGCGAGGTCTGGAGACGGGCGCACGATGGTCTGGGTCTGCGGCGTGACGCGCGGGCCCATTTGCCAGGTGTGCGGGGGCAGGCCGGCATCGGCAAACCGGGCGCGCGCCTTGTCCATGATATAGCCGGGCAGGGCGTTCAGCACGGCAAAGTGGGCCGCCGCAATTGCGATGACGAAGGCAGACAGGCCGATCACGGGAAAGCGCATCAGTTGGCCGCTCCGCATCCGAGTTTTTCGATCGAGGGCGCCTGCAACACCCGTTCGGGGTCTGCGATCAGGTCGTCTTGCGGCTTGTAGAGGCGCAGCGTCAGGTCAAAGTTTCCGGCGCCCCGGCTGGACACCCAGCCTTCGCCTGATGCCGACGACACGGGCGAGACCACGAAGGACCAGGCGGCCGGATCGACGGTCGCCGCCGCATCGGTCAGGTCATAGGAGAGGGCGTTGTCGGTATTGTCCGGCAGGTAGCTTTCGCTGTTGTAGAGTGTGACCGACCACCATTGCGCCGGCAGCGCGCCGCCGCGCACCCGGTAGTCGCAGGTCTCCGTCAGCCGGTCTCCGGCATCGTCGGTATTGCGCGTGAAATAGACCGCTTCGGCCCGGGTCAGCGCCAGGAGCCCATGCCGGGCAACCCGCGCGCGGGTCCAGGGATTGGCGGCGGACGAACCGATGGTCCAGTCACTGGTCCAGTGCTGAACCTCGATCTTGCCGCCGAGGCTGACGCCGGGGCCAACCATCCCTGCTGCCGCGAGCGCGCTGCCGAGGCCCACAAGGGCGCCGAGCAGGAGTCCGACAAGTCCGCTGACAATCTTCATGTAAACACGCTATCGTGACCGCCGAAAGACGCAAGCCGGTTTGCGTGCCTCTGGGCGCAGCCGCCTGAACCGGCTAGCACTGCCGGGCGCAATCCGGGGGCTGGTATTTTCATCATGGTGTTTCGTATCTTGCGATGGATCGGCCTGACGCTGCTTGCCGGGCTGACGCTTCTGGTTGCGTCGAGCTGCACGATGCTCGGGCTGAACTATGCCAGCCTGGAGACGGCCAACAAGGCCGTACCGTTCCCGCCGCTGGATGTCGCGCGCCTGCAGACGCCGGAGGGCCGGGCGGAAGCGATGCGGACGCTGGAAGACACGCTGTACGGCCCCTGGCCGGTGGGGCTACCGGTCAGCGTCGGCGACTGGCGAGTCGTCAATCCGGACTATCTCGAGGGCCGTGGAACCCTGGAAGAAGTCGACATCACCATTGGCCAGGGGCCGGGCGCGCGCACGTTCCAGCTCGTGGCGGCTTTCCCGAAGGCCGCGGCGGCCAACCCGCTGGTGATCAGCCAGACGTTCAGTTCCAATTGCGCAACCTTCCCGGACCAACCCGTGATGAGCGAGGATGGTGATCCGTGTACGGCCCGCGACAATGGGCCGATGGTGAACTTCATCGTCACCCAGCTGTTCGGCGAATACATCGCCGAGGCGCCGGTCGGGCTCTATTTCGACGCCGGCTTCGTCTATGCGAGTTTTCATGCGGGCGACTTCATTCCGGACAGCGCCGGTCTGGCGCCCGGGGCCATGGCGGGCCTTGACGCCGAGGTGAACCCGACCGGCACGCTGATGGCCTGGGCCTATGCCTTCTCGGCCGCGATGGATGTGCTGGAGTCCGATCCCCGCGTGGATACAAGCCACACGTCCGTGATGGGGCATTCGCGGCATGGCAAGTCGGCCATGCTGGCCGGTATCTGGGATCCGCGCATCGAAGCGGTGATCGCCCACCAGTCCGGATTTGCCGGCTCGGCGCTGTCGCGGTCGCAGACCGGCGAAACGCTGGCGCGGATGGTCAAGACCTACCCGCACTGGCTCGCCCCGGGCGCGAAAGCCTATGCCGCCAATCCGGACCTTTTGCCCTTTGACCAGCACCTGCTGCTGGCTTTGGTCGCTCCGCGCCGCCTGTTCCTCGGCAATGCGCGCCGGGATGTCTGGTCGGATCCGAATTCGAGTTTCCGGGCGGCCGAGGCGGCCAGTGCGATGTGGGAAGCCGATGGCATGACCGGGCTCGGGCAGGGCGGGATGCAGGCGTTTGATCCGGCGGCCGGACTCGTCTGGTGGTTGCGGGCGGGCGGTCACAGCATCGTGGATGACGACATTCCGGCCTTCATCGCCTTCCTGAAGGCACGGCCGATGCCTTCCGCAACGTCATCGCCAGGTGAGTTGCCAATCATGGCCACGCCCGGATAGACCTGCGGGCAAAATCAGTTGGGAGGCTGAACAATGACCGTAGATACCGAGTTCCTGAAACCCGTCCTGGCCCTGGTTCTCTGGACCTGCGTGATGTGGATCTGGATGTATGCGCTGCGCCTGCCGGCGTTTTCCAAGGCGGGGATCAACCCCGACGATGCGCGCCACCCCGGCACCTATGGCGACAAGCTGCCCCCGCATGTCCGCTCGGCCGCCGACAATTACAACCACCTGCACGAGCAGCCGACGATCTTCTACGCCCTGATGTTCTTCATGGCGCTGACCGGCGGGGCCGATTCCGTCGCCACGATGGTCGCATGGGCCTATGTCGGCCTGCGGGTGCTGCACTCTTTCGTGCAGGTCGTCGTTGGCAAGGTGGCCCTTCGGTTCCTGGTCTTCACGGCCGGAACCTTCTGCCTGTTCTTCCTCGCCGGGCGGGAAGCACTGCGGGTGTTCGCGGGCTAAGGCTTCCAAGTCGGGTGAAACCGGATTAAAGGGCGCCGGATGGCTTCCCTTTCCCTGACACGCCTCCAGCAGGTGATCGACCGGTACGAGGAGGTCGAGGCCCGTATGGGCGCGACCTCCGACTCCAAAGAGATCATTACCCTGTCCAAGGAGCATTCCGAACTCCGCCCCGTGGTGGAGAAGGCGCGCGAGCTTTTGTCGGCGCGCCGCGGCCTGAAAGAGGCCGAAGCGCTGGCGGCGTCCGGCGATGCGGAAATGGCCGAACTCGCCCGGATGGAAATCGAGGAGCTGAAGGATCAGCTGCCGGCGCTCGAACAGGCGATGCAGATCCTGCTTCTGCCCAAAGATGTCGATGACGCGGCCAACGTCGTGCTCGAAGTGCGCGCGGGCACAGGCGGCGACGAAGCGGCCTTGTTCGCTGGCGACCTCTACCGGATGTACATGCGCTATGCGCAGCTCCAGGGCTGGAAGGTCGAGATCGTCGATGTCTCCGAAGGCGAGGCGGGCGGCTACAAGGAGATCATCGCGAACGTCTCCGGCGACGGCGTGTTCGGACGGATGAAATGGGAAAGCGGCGTGCACCGGGTCCAGCGCGTTCCGGCGACAGAGACGCAAGGACGCATCCACACCTCCGCGGCAACCGTGGCGATCCTGCCCGCGCCCGAGAACATCGAGATCGACATTCGCGTCGAAGACATCCGTATCGATACAATGCGCGCCTCCGGTGCGGGCGGCCAGCACGTCAACAAGACCGACTCCGCTGTGCGCATCACGCACTTTCCGAGCGGCATCGTCGTGACCAGCTCGGAGAAGTCGCAGCACGTCAACCGCGAGAAGGCGATGGATCAGCTGAAGATCCGCCTGTACGAAAAACTGCGCCATGAACGCGACTCGGCACGCGCCGAAGCCCGCGCCAACATGGTTGGCACCGGTGACCGCAGCGCCAAGGTGCGTACCTACAACTATCCCGAAAACCGCGTGACCGATCACCGGATCGGCCTGACGCTCTATTCGCTCGACCGCATCATTGCAGGCGACAAGCTGAATGACGTGGTCGAAGCTCTGATCACGGAAGACCAGGCGCGCAAGCTGGCCGCGATGGAAGCGGGCTGAGGCTCGCCGAGATGAGCGCGCCGACGTTTGATGACCTGATCCGGACGGCCGCCCGCGCGCTGGCCGGCGCCGGGATCGAGGATGCGCGCCAGAATGCCATGCTGCTGATGCTCGCCGCATTCGGCGATACCCGCGCGGGGC
>JBGSOU010000594.1:0-11681 GCA_041739025.1 Hyphomonas sp. | reverse complement strand
CGCGGGTCAGCTCAAGGCTTTCGCTCTGGCTGCTGACGGTGTCTTCGGCGAGCGCAAGCAGCGCCCGGTCGGCGGCCAGTTGCAACCAGGCTTCGCCCAGCGTCGAGACAAGCGCCAGTTTCGCTGCGCGCTCGCCCTCGGCGCTTGCAAGGTAGGTTTGCAGCGCGGCCTCGTTGTTGCTGGCGATGCGCCCGAAGAAGTCGAGCTCCCAGGCGGTCGTCCCCGCCGTTGCGGATGCGCTGTCGCTGAATGACTGCACGGCGGCATCACGGCTGTCGAACGTATCGCCTTCGCGGCCACTCGCCGAGGCGGTAACCGACGGAAACGTCTCGCCGCGCGCAATCTTGAGCTGGGCTCTTGCGGACCGGACATTGGCCGCCGTCGCGCGCAGGTCGCGGTTTTCCTGCAGGGCAAGGACGATCAACTCCCGCAGGGGCGGTGCAACAACGAGTTCGTCCCAGCGGAGCGGCGCAGCCGGTCCGCGGGCGGTCTCTGTCTCCGGCAAGTCAGTCGGGATCGGCGCCGGTACCCGCTCATAGGCCGGCGCGAGGCTGAGGCAGCCCGACAGGGCGAGCAGGCCGGGCAGGACGGCGAGGGCATGATGCGTTTTCATTCTGGGGCCTCATTGGCAGGCAGGGGGGCCGCGTTGCGCTTTCCGGTGAGGGTGCGCACGACGACGTAGAAGGCGGGCGAGAAGAGCAGGCTGAACACCATGGCGGTGAGAACCCCGCCCAGCACGATCGTGCCGATGGCGATGCGTCCACTGGCGCCGGCGCCGGAGCTCAGGGCGAGCGGAACGACGCCGATGCCGAACGCCAGCGACGTCATCAACACGGGCCGTATGCGAATCCGGACCGCTTCCATGGTGGCGGTGATCAGGTCCTTGCCCTGGTCTTCGAGCAGCTTTGCGAACTCGACGATCAGGATGGCGTTCTTTGCGGCCAGCCCGATAGTCGTCAGCAGGCCGACCTGGAAGAAGATGTCGTTGGCGAGACCTCGGGTGTGTGCGGCGAGCACCGCGCCGAGCACGCCCAGCGGAGCAACCAGAAGCACAGAGACCGGGATCGTCCAGCTTTCATAAAGGGCTGCGAGGCAAAGGAACACAAAGAGGAAGGAGATCGCGTAGAGCAGGGGCGCAAGGTCGCCTGAATTGCGCTCCTGGCGGCTGAGCCCGCTCCACTCGTACGAAATGCCGGGCGGCAACTGGCTGACGAGCTTTTCCATCTCGAGCATCGCGACGCCGGAGCTTTGGCCCGGGGCGGCGTTGCCCTGGATGTTCAGGGCCGGAACGCCGTTGAAGCGCTGCAGCTGGGGCGAGCCGTAATCCCATTGCGTGGTGGCGATTTCAGAGATCGGGGTCATGTCGCCCGAGGCATTGCGCACGCGCCATTTGGCGATGTCGTCCGGCTGCATCCGGCTGTCGGCCTCGCCCTGCACATAGACTCGTTTGATCCGTCCGCGGTCAATGAAGTCATTGACATAGGTTCCACCGAACGCGGTCGAAAGCAGGCTCGTCGCATCGGCGGTTGAAACGCCCAGCGCCTGGGCCTTCTGGTAGTCGAGATTTATCCGGAACTGCGGGCCATTTTCGAGCCCGTTCGGGCGCACGCCGACCAGATTCGGGGTTTGGGACGCCATGCCGAGGAGTTGGTTGCGCGCCATGACGAAGTCTTGTTGAGGCAGGCCGGCGTCGTTCTTGATGAACAAGTCGAATCCGTTGGCATTGCCAAGCTCACGGATGGAGGGTGGGGAAATCGCAAAGATGCGGGCGTCCGGATTCTGGCTGAACGCCTGACCTGCGCGGCCGACGATGGCCTGCACGGAGTTTTCTGCGCCCTTGCGTTCCGACCAGTCGGTGAGCGAGGCAAAGGCAATGCCGTTATTCTGGCCCTGACCCGCGAAGCTGAACCCCGCCAGCGCGAAAATGCCGTTCATGTTCTCGGTTTCGTTGGTCTGATAATAGTCGACCACATCTTCCATCACATCGAATGTCCGCTCGAGGCTCGCATTTTCCGGCAGCTGAACGAGCGTGAAGTAGTTGCCTTGGTCTTCGTCCGGAAGGAACGAGCCCGGCAGGCGGACAAAGCCGACCGCCATCACGGCGACGATGCAGGCGGCGACGCCCATCATGATCCATTTGCGGCGCAGGATCCGGGCCACCGTTGCTTCGTATCCGGTGATGAGCCGTTCAAAGCCGCGATTGAAAGCGCGGGCGGGCGCGCCGAGGATGCCTTTGCCTTCGCCGTGGCTGGGCTTCAACAGGGTTGCGCAAAGGGCCGGCGAGAGCACGATGGCGACCAGTACCGACAGGGCCATCGCCGTGACGATCGTGAGCGAGAACTGACGGTAAATCACGCCGGCCGATCCCGGGAAAAAGGCCATCGGGACGAACACGGCCGACAGGACGACGGCAATGCCGACGAGCGCGCCGGTGATCTGGGTCATGGATTTGATGGTGGCCTCACGCGCCGAAAGGCCGTCTTCTGCCATGACGCGCTCGACGTTTTCCACGACAACGATGGCATCGTCCACGAGCAGGCCGATGGCGAGCACCATGGCGAACATCGTCAGCGTGTTGATCGACATTCCCAGGACGAGCAGCACTGCAAACGTACCCAGCAGGACCACCGGGACAGCAATCATCGGAATGAAGGCCGCCCGGATATTCTGCAGGAAGATGAAAATCACGATGAAGACGAGGACGATGGCCTCGTACAATGTGTGCTGCACCGATTCGATCGAGGTCTTGATGAACGGTGTCGAGTCGACCGGGAAGGCATATTCCATGTCTTCCGGGAATTGCTGCGAGAGCCGTTCAACGGCGGCTTTCACGCGCTCCGCCGTATCGAGCGCATTTGCGCCTGTGGCGAGGGAGATGGCAAAGCCCGAAGCCGGCTGTCCGTTGAAGCGTGAAATGAACGCGTAGTTTGCGGCGCCCATTTCGACCCGGGCCACATCGGATACCTTGACCGAGCCACCCTCGGGCGTGGTCCGGATCAGCAGATCGCGGAAGGCCTCGGGCGTCGTGAGCAATGACTGGAGGGTGATCGTGACGTTGATTTCCTGTCCTTCGACCGACGGCGCGCCGCCGAGCGCGCCGGCCGTGACCTGGGCGTTCTGTGCACTGATGGCCGAGATCACATCGTTCGGGACGAGGCCGTACTGGATCAGCTTTTCCGGATCGAGCCAGATGCGCATCGCGTATTGCGATCCGAACGCCGTGACGCGGCCGACACCGTCCAGACGGCTGACCGTGTCATAGATTTTCGACTGGACATAGTCGCCCAGATCCGTCTGGTCATAGGTTTCGTTGGGAGAATAGAGCGCGGTGATCAGAAGGAATCCGCTGCTCGCCTTGCTCACCGTCACGCCCTGGCGCTGGACTTCCTGAGGCAGGAAAGGCGTCGCGAGGGACAGTTTGTTCTGGACCTGAACCTGGGCAATGTCCGGATCCGTTCCGGGACGGAACGTCAGGCTGATCGAACTGGAACCATCGGAGCTTGAGGTGGAGCTGACATAGTCGAGCCCATCGAGGCCGGTCAGCTGCTGCTCGATCACCTGGGTAACGGAATCCTCCACCGCTTTTGCCGACGCGCCGGGGTAGTTCGCGGCAATGCTGATGGTGGGCGGGGCAACGTCTGGATACTGAGCAACCGGCAGGTTCCGCAGTGCCAGGGTACCGGCGAGCATGATGAGGATGGCGATCACCCAGGCGAAGACGGGGCGATCAATGAAGAAGCGGGCCATGTGTGGGTTCCTGGTGGCTACTGGAGCTCGGCTTTGTCGTCCGCTTTCGCCAGCGTGCTTTCGGCGCTGGTTGTTGCGGGAACAGCCTGGACCGGCATGCCGGCGCGGATGGACTGAAGGTTCGAGACGATGATCTTGTCGCCGGAGGAGAGGCCTTCGCTGATGATCCAGGAATTGCCGGTCTGTCCGGCGATCGTGACCTTGCGTTGTTCGGCCTTGCCTTCGGCATTCACCACCATGACCGTCGCTTCACCGGTCGGCGTGCGTCCGACGAGGGATTGGGGAAGCTCAACGACATTTTCGAACTGGCCTGCGGCGAGGCTGGCGCGCAGGAACATTCCCGGAAGAAGGACGCCGTCAGGGTTTGGAACGAGGACGCGCACGGCCACGGTGCCCGCCGTTTCATCGACGATCACTTCGCTGAATTCCAGCTGGCCCTGATGCGGGTAGGTCGTGCCGTTCTCGAACAGGATGGTCACCGGAATGGCCCCGCTGGCGGAGGCGATCTGGCCGTTGGCGACCTGTTCGCGGATGTTCATGATCCGCACGGCGGAGGCTGTCAGGTCGATGTTGATCGGGTCGAGCTGGACCACCGAGGCCAGTGCGGTGGCCTGGTTCTGGGTAACGAGGGCGCCTTGCGTGATGTCCGAGCGGCCGATGTTGCCGGCAATCGGGGACACGATCCGGGTTCGGGAAAGGTCAATCTCGGCCCGGTTCAACTGGGCGCGCTGGAGGGCGATATCGGCTTCGGCCTGCTTGGCGGCCGCGCTGGCCTGTTCGTATTCCTGTTGGCTGACGGCGTTGATGGCGGCGAGCCGCTCATAGCGTTTCGCGGTTTCGCGGGCCGATCCGGCGGCAGCTTCCGCGCGGGCCAGGGTGGCCTTGGCGCTTTGCACCGCAGAGGCGTATTCGGCCGGGTCGATCTGGTAGAGCGCCTGACCTTTCTTGACCACTTCGCCTTCGGTGAACAGGCGCGCCTGGATGATTCCGGAGACCTGCGGGCGGATTTCCGCCTCGGCGAGGGCGCGGGCGCGGCCCGACAGCTCGACCGTGTTGGGGGCTGAGCCGAAGACCACGTCCATGGTCTGGACCGCCGGGGCCGCGCCGGGCGCCGGGCCTGATCCTGCGGCGTTACCGGGCCCGCAGGCCGCCAGAAGCGCCAGAAGGGTCGAAGCACCAAGCCATTGAATTCTCTGCGAAAGCATGTGTTTTCCTTGACAAGGGCCACTTCTAGGCCCCACATATTATTAGAATGAACGCTCTATCTATTGATGCAGTGCAATATGTCAAGAGCCGGGGAGAACAAAATGGACCAGATCCAGGGCGATGCGCCCAGAAAGCTGTCGGCCAAGCGGACCGAACGGCGGGAGAGGATACTGAATGCGGCGGAGCAGTGTTTCGCCGAAAGCGGCTTCCATGGCGCCAGCATTGGCAACATCGCGAAGGCGTGCGGCATGAGTGTCGGCCACCTTTACCACTACGTCGAGAACAAGGAGGCGCTGATCGAAGAGGTGATCCGGCGTGAACTGGGCCGGCACATGCAGAGGCTTGAAGAGTTTGAGTTGGCCGAGCCGGACGACATCGTAAACGAACTGGTCGCCAAGGTTGCCGAAGCGATTCTGCTGGAAACCGA
Organism: Hyphomonas sp.; assembly: GCA_041739025.1. Lineage (GTDB taxonomy): Bacteria > Pseudomonadota > Alphaproteobacteria > Caulobacterales > Hyphomonadaceae > Hyphomonas. The sequence continues at coordinate 6,301 of JBGSOU010000594.1, read as the reverse complement.
CATTTTCCGGACGGTTCTGAATTTCGAGACTCTGGCCGAGGCGCAGCGCAACCCGAAAGTGGCCGAAGTCCTTCAGGAGTTTGACGCACGCATGCGCCTCAAATTCGCGGCTATCCTCCGGCGTTCGGGTGTGCCCCAGCCCGAGCAGAAAACCGAACTGATCTTCACGATCTTCGGCGGTCTTCCGGCGCGGGCGCTGCGCCATCCCGAGCAGGAGCGCACGATCATAATAGACACGATCGTGCCGGTCATGCGCCGCATCCTGTCGGACCGCAGCGCCGGCTGACCCGGTGGTCTCGCGCGCCCGGTGCGGCGCGGGACCGAAGTTTCAGGTGGGGGGATCGGCCGGCAAGTCCGTCAATGCGCCAACATCCAGAACCGGTGACGCATCGATCGAAACGGCGCCCAGCAAGGCGACGAGGCGGACCAGTGCGGCATTGATGTAGGCCTGCTCCCAATCCGGCAGGCTCTCGAATCGCGTGCCGAACTCGACCTGAAGCAGGTCCGGGGCATCGGCAAGGACCTGGCGGCCCTCGGGCGTGATCTGCACGCGAACGGTGCGGCGATCCGCTTCGCCGCGCGCCCGCTGAACCAGCCCGCGTTCCTGCAGGCGGTCGAGCAGGATTGAAATGGTCGCCTGTTTGAGACCGGCCGCGCGCGCCAGTTCACCGGGCTGGGCGCTTTCGCGACCGGACAATTCGGTAAGCACCATCAATTGAGACGGAGTGAGACGGGAATCGCGCGCGAGCGAGCGCGATTGGGCGTCGACGGCCTTGACGATGCGTCGCAGCGAAATGAGCGCCTGATCGGCGGCGCCGGGATGCGATTCGAGGGCGGGCGGTGTCGGCATCCCGCTGTTTTAGCCGAGCTCCATTGAGGAACAAATAATTAGTTCGGTGAATTAATCTGCGCATTTCAGGGCGGTGGGCGGCATGCTTGTGGTCATTCTGAGCGGTGTGGGTGCTGCAGTGGTTGACCAGAGGGGCAGGGATGGTATTTAGACCATCAAAATAAAAACAAGGGAGCCGTCATGCCAAATGAGGCCACCGAAGCTGCCGGGACACCCCTCGCCCCGGACCGAAGTCGAACCGGAACACCCGCCGGGATTCAAATCTCGCGTCCCAAAGCGGAAGACGCCGCCGAAATCCAGGCACTGATCGCGGCCTGTCCCCCGCTCGACCAGAACTCACTGTACGCAACGCTGATCCAGTGCACGCACTTCGCCGGACACTGTGCCGTGGCGCGGGCGGACGGGCGGATCGCCGGATGGATATCCGGGCATCGTCTGCCGGATCGCGGCGATACCCATTTCCTGTGGCAGGTGGCGGTTCATCCCGGTTCGCGCGGTCTCGGCCTCGCGCGGCAGATGCTGGCGCACATTCTGAACCGGCCTGCCCAATCCGGAATTGCCCGGATCGAAACGTCCATCACTCCGGGCAATGCGGCGTCCTGGGCCCTGTTCCGAAGCCTGTCCGCCTGGCTCGGCGCTCCAATGCAAACGGCGCCGTGGTTTGACCGTGAGCGCCACTTCGCGGGCGCGCACGACAGCGAGCATCTCGTCACGATCGGTCCGTTTCCGGCGCCGCCTGCGGCCGGCTGAGGCCGCCCGTTACTCCAACCCTCACATCGATCATCAAGGGAGCCGTCAATGGCCTATGATACCGTTTCTGACCCGTCGACAATTTTTGAACGCCGCGAGTCGAGTGTGCGCAGTTATTGCCGCGCCTTTCCGGCGGTGTTCCGGTCGGGGCAGGGCTCACACCTGATCGCCGAGGACGGGCGGCGCTATCTCGATTTCCTGTCCGGCTGTTCGACCCTCAATTACGGGCACAACCATCCCGAACTGAAGCAGGCGCTGCTTGGTTATATCGAACAGGACGGCGTGGCGCACGGTCTCGACATGCACACCCGTGCCAAGGCGCGATTCCTTGAGTCGTTCGAGCGGCGGATCCTGAAGCCCCGCGGGCTCGATCACCGGGTGATGTTCACCGGGCCGACCGGCGCGAACGCCGTTGAGGCTGCGATCAAGCTGGCGCGGAAGATCACGGGGCGGACGAATGTGATCGCGTTCACCAACGGTTTTCATGGCATGACGCTGGGCGCGCTCGCGCTGACAGGAAATGCCGGCAAGCGGGAAGGCGCCGGCATGGCGCTGAGCGGTGTAACGCACGAGCCGTTTGACGGCTATTTCGGAGACGGAACCGACACGGCCAGCCAACTCGACCAGCGCCTGTCGGATCCGTCATCCGGCATCGACAAACCGGCCGCGATCATTCTGGAAACAGTGCAGGGCGAGGGCGGCCTGAATGTGGCGTCGAATGCCTGGCTTCAGCGCATCGCGCAGATTGCGCGCAAGCATGGCGCGCTGTTGATCGCCGATGACATTCAGGCCGGGATCGGGCGCACTGGCGGTTTCTTCAGTTTTGAACGCGCGGGTATCCGGCCCGACATCATCACGCTCGCGAAATCCTTGTCCGGGATGGGGCTTCCCTTCGCGCTGACGCTGATCCGCCCCGAACTCGACCAGTGGAAGCCGGGAGAGCACAACGGCACTTTCCGTGGCAACAATCATGCTTTCGTGACGGCGACGCGGGCGCTGGAACTTTTCTGGTCGGGCGATGCCTTCGAGGTGGACACCGCGCGAAAGGCTGTTCGCCTGCGCACCCGGCTTGGCGAGATTGCTGATGCATCCCCGCTCGCCTTGCGCGTCAAGGGCAAGGGCATGATGTCCGGCATCGAAATGAAGGACGGCGATGTGGCCGGCGAAATCTGCGCGGCATGCTTTCGCAACGGGCTGATCATCGAAACGAGCGGCGGGCAGGGCGAAGTCGTCAAGGTGCTCGCGCCGTTGACGATCCGCGATGCAGACCTTGATGCCGGCCTGAACATTCTGGCGGACGCTGTGCGTGCGGTGAGCGCGCGCCGGCTGAAGACCGCTGCCTAAAGGAGTAACCCAATGATAGTAAGAGACCTTGCCGAAGAAATCCTGACCGAACGGCGCGTTGACAGCGACGGATGGTCTTCCGTCCGCCTGCTGTTGAAAAATGATGAAATGGGATTCTCGTTCCACATCACCACCATCCACGCCGGCGCAGAACTGAAGATGCATTACCTCAACCATCTCGAGTGCGTGTTTTGCATGGAGGGAACGGGGTCAATCGAAGACCTCGCCACCGGTGAACGCCACACGATCCGGCCAGGCGTGATGTACGCGCTCGACAAGCACGACGCGCATGTGCTGCGCGCAAACCCGGGCGCACCGATGTTGATGGCGTGCGTGTTCAATCCTCCGGTCACCGGCAAGGAAGTGCACGGCGCAGACGGCGCCTATCCTGCCAGCGCCGCGATGCAGGAGACGGCATGATGGAGACGCGCATGATGACCGGCACGCAAAAAGACCTGTATCCGTCGCGGCAGACGGCCCGCCCCCAATGGCTTGAGCGGCGCGACCCCGTTGTTCACGGGCAATCCGGCGCGACGCCGCCCGTGGACCCCGCGCAGATCGAGCATTTCGCCCGGGACGGTTTCATGGTGCTTGAGGAAGTCTTCACACCGCTTGAGGTTCAGGCCTTGCTGACGGAGGCCGACGGCCTGCGCGCGCGCAGCGGCTTGCTGCCGGAAAGCCGGATCTCGGAACCGGGAAAAGATGGCGCTGATGCTGTCCGATCGGTCTTTGCCCCGCACATTCAGTCTTCCGTATTCGGACGGATCGCAGCGGATGAACGATTGGCCGGGATTGCCCGCTTCATTCTGGGTGATGAGGTCTACGTTCACCAGTCGAGGATCAACTACAAACCCGCCTTTCGCGGCAAGGATTTCTACTGGCATTCGGATTTTGAAACCTGGCACACTGAAGACGGCATGGCACGCATGCGCGCGGTCTCGATGTCGGTGATGCTGAATGACAACCACCCGCAGTCGGGTCCGACGATGTTCATTCCGGGTAGTCATTTGAAGTATGTTACGTGTGTCGGCGAAACGCCGGACGCGCACTATCGTCAATCGCTGAAGCAGCAGGACTACGGAATTCCGGATCCGCCGAGCCTGTCGCGACTGGTGGAGGCCGGCGGAATTGCAGCGCCCGCGCCGAAGGCCGGCTCTGTCGTGATCTTCGATTGCAACACGATGCACGGATCGAACAGCAACATCACGCCGTATGAGCGGACCAACGCCTTCCTCGTGTTCAACGCCTGGAGCAACCGTCTGGCTGAGCCATTCGGAGGAACGCGTCCACGTCCGGAGTTTATAGCACACCGCAACGTCAGCGGACCCTTGAAGCCGCTGAAGCCGGTTCCGCCCTTTCCCCTGGGAGGACGATGACATGCGCAGCACCGTCGAGAAGATTGGTGGCACGTCGATTTCCGACACGAAAGCGATTGTCGAGAATGTCCTGATCGGCGGGCGGACGGGCGATGACCTGTACAACCGCATCTTCGTTGTGTCGGCCTATTCGAGCATGACAAATCGTCTGCTGGAGCACAAGACTTCGGGCGAGCCGGGCGTGTTCGGCCTGTTTGCCGGCGCGGGCAACAAATGGGCCTGGACCGAGGCGCTTTCGGCGGTGGCTGCAGCCATGCAGGCAAAGAACGCCGAGACTTTCGGCGGTGAACCCGAGCAGGCCGCAGCGGACAGTTTCGTCCGGGAGCGGATCGAAGACGTACGCAACTGCCTGATCGACCTGCACCGGCTGTGTTCGTATGGCCAATTCCGGATGGACGAGAACCTGGCAACGGTAAAGGAAGTCCTTTCGTCGCTGGGCGAGGCGCACTCGGCCTTCAACACGGCGCTGCTGCTTCAGGCGCGGGGAGTCAATGCGCGCTGCGTGGACCTTACGGGCTGGCGCGATGCGCGCACGCTGTCGCTGGAAGAGCGGTTTTCGGATTCACTCGGCCGTATCGATCTTTCCGCCGAACTGCCGATCGTGACGGGCTACGCCAGTTGCCGTAGCGGTCTCGTTCGCCAGTTCGGACGCGGCTATACGGAAGTCACATTTGCCCGGCTTGCGGCGTGGATCGGTGCCGATGAGGCGATCATCCACAAGGAGTTCCACCTTTCGAGCGCCGATCCGAAGATCGTCGGCGGCGACAAGGTGAGAAAGATCGGCGGCACCAATTTCGATGTGGCGGACCAGCTGGCGAACATGGGCATGGAGGCGGTCCATCCAAAGGCCGCCAAGATCCTGCGGCGAGCCGGCATTTCGCTGCGCGTCAAGAACACGTTCGATCCTTCCGACTCCGGCACCGTCATCAGCGCAGACCATGCGCCGGATACACCGCGTGCGGACATCATCACGGGTCTGAAGGGCATTTTTGCGCTGGAAGTGTTCGATCAGGACATGGTCGGTGAAAAGGGCTATGACGTGGCCGTGCTGGAGGCGCTGGGCCGGCATTCGATCCGGATCGTCTCCAAGTGTTCCAACGCCAACACCATCACGCACTATGTGGACGGGTCCCGAAAGGCACTGAAGCGTGCGTCGGCCGACATCGAACAGGCGCTGCCCGGAGCCGCCGTTTCGCTGACCCGGGTGGCCATCGTTTCGGTGATCGGCTCGGACATCGATGTGCCCGGCATCACGGCGCGGACCCTGTCGGCGCTGCACGCGGCCGGCGTGCCGATTTCAGGGTTGAATCAGGTTTCGCGGAAGACCGACATCCAGGTCGTGATCGAGGAGCCCGACTTCGAGACCGCGATCTGTGCCCTGCATGCTGCACTGGTTGAGGCGGAGATGGAGCGCGCGCAGCGGTTGCGCCCGGCGGCATGACCGGCTGGAGCCGGACGCGGGGGCCGGCTCGGACCGGACAGTGCGGATTTGCCTCCTATCGCAATGTGCTGGCCCTCGTTGCGGCGCTCACCCTGCTGCAGGGCGCGATGGCGGCGCTGGTGGTTGTGATGTCGCTCAGCCTCCTCGCCAAGGGCACGGCGGCCGCCGGTATCGGCGTGGTGGCATCGGCCTACTCGGCTGGATTTTTGGGCGGAACCCTGCTCGCGCCGATCGAGATCGCCAGGATCGGGCACATCCGTGCGTTCACGCTGCTGGCGGGCATTGGTGCGATGGTGTCGCTGGCGCTTCCCCTGGCGGGCGGGGCCCTGTTCGGATGGGCCCTGATGCTGGCGGTCGCCGGTGCAGGTGCGGCCGGCATGCTGACGGCGGGTGAAAGCTGGATCGCGAACGCGGCACCGCCTGACAAGCGCGGCGCGATCCTTGGCTTCTATCACATGGTTTCGAAGACGGGCGCGATTGCGGCGCCTTTTGTGGTCGCAGCGTCGCGGCCGGGGCTAGGCGCGTTCATGATCGTGGCGG
>JBGSOU010000589.1:0-6974 GCA_041739025.1 Hyphomonas sp. | reverse complement strand
AGTGCGCCGCCGACGCGGAAGCAGGCGGCCTCATCGAGCGCCTTGCCGATGACCTGCAGGCCGAGCGGCAGGCCGCTGGCGGAGAGGCCGGCTGGCACCGCGATGCCTGGCAGGCCGGCCAGGTTTGCCGTCACCGTGAACACGTCGTTGAGGTACATCTCGACCGGGTCGCCGGACTTTTCGCCGAAGGCGAAGGCGGGGGACGGACAGGCGGGCGTGAGGATTGCATCGCACGTCTCGAAGGCTTCGACGAAATCCTGGAAGATCTTGGTGCGGACCTTCTGGGCGCGCAGGTAATATGCGTCGTAATAGCCCGACGAGAGCACGTAGGTGCCGATCATCAGGCGGCGCTGGACTTCCTTGCCGAAGCCGGATGCGCGGGTGCCTTCATAGGTCTGTGTCAGATTGTTTCCCTCGACGCGGGCGCCGTAGCGCATGCCGTCATAGCGCGCGAGGTTTGACGAGGCTTCGGCGGGCGCGACGATGTAGTAAGCCGGGAGGGCATACTTCGTGTGCGGAAGGGAGATGTCCACGATGGTCGCGCCGGCTTGCTTCAGCCACTTGATACCCTGTTGCCAGAGCGCGTCGATTTCCTCGGAGAGGCCCTCGATGCGGTATTCCTTCGGGATGCCGATTTTCATGCCCTTCACGCCTTTTCGGACATCCTTGCGCCAATCGGGCGTCTTGATGTTGAGCGACGTGGAGTCCTTCGGGTCGTGGCTGCACATCACTTCGAGCAGGATGGCCGAGTCTTCGACCGTCTTGCTGATCGGACCGGCCTGATCGAGCGAGGAAGCGAAGGCGACCATGCCGTAGCGGCTGGCGCGGCCATAGGTGGGCTTGATGCCGACCGTGCCGGTGAAGGCGGCCGGTTGGCGGATAGAGCCGCCAGTGTCGGACGCGGTGGCGGCGAGGCAGAGATTGGCAGCGACCGACGAGGCCGAACCGCCGGACGAGCCGCCGGGCGTGAGGCTTTGATTGTCGCCCTTGCGGCGCCAGGGGTTGATCACATTGCCGAAATGCGAGGTCTCGTTGGACGAGCCCATGGCGAACTCGTCCATGTTGAGTTTGCCGAGCATGACGGCGCCCTCGTCCCACAGATTTTGCGTGACGGTCGATTCGTAGGTGGGCGTGAACTCGCCGAGGATGCCGCTGCACGCGGTCGTGCGCACACCCTTGGTACAATAGAGGTCCTTGATGCCGAGCGGCGCGCCATCCAGCTTGCCGGCCTTGCCCTTGGCGCGGCGGGCATCGGACGCCTTGGCCATCTCCAGCGCCTTTTCCGGCGTCTCGACGACGAAGGCGTTCAGCACGCGGGCCTTGCCGATGGCCGCGTTGAAGGCTTCGGTCAGTTCAACCGAGGAAAACTGCTTCGATTTCAACCCGTCCAGCGCTGCAGCGAGGGTCAGGGTGGTGAGATCGGTCATGGGATATCCCTATCGTGGAAGTCGCCTGCTAGCCGCCCTGCTGCAAAAGTTCAAGTTTCCGTGAGCCGGTTGCGGCGCACCGCGGCGGAGCGCACAGTCCGTCTTACAAGTCAGACCGACACGGGAGCCTCTCCACATGAAACACATCATTCTGGCAGCCTGCGCCGCAACCGCCCTTGGCGCGTGCGCCTCAGCGCCCGGCGAACCGGCCAAGAAGGGCATTGAACGGTATGCGGGCGACCCTCGTCTGGGCGAGGAAACCAACAAGATCTGTTTCACCTCCAGCATCGACGGTTTCAGCATGAACGAGCGCGATACCGTGCTGCTGCATGACGGCAACAAGCGGTACATGGTGGAAGTGACCGGCAACTGTTTCGATCTGGACAATGCTCAATCGATCGCGCTGGACGACACCACCGGATGCCTCACGCCGGGCGATTCGATCATTGTCGCTGAAACCTTCGGCGGCAGTTTCGGCTCCCGGCGCTGCATGATCCGCGAGATCCACACCTGGGACCGCAAGGCCGAAAAGCCGGCCGAGACCGCTGAACCGGCGGAAGAAAATCCCGCCTGACCCGGCTGGCGCGCGCCTTGGCGCGTGCTAGACACAGGCCATGCTTGCACCAAACGAAAGGGGCCGCGCCGAGGTTCGCACCTCGCCCCTGCACGGACGCGGATTGTTTGCCTCCGGCTTCATTCCGGCGGGCGCCGTGATCGGCGTCTATCCATTGCTGGTCCTCAGCCATGAGGACACGCTGACGCTGAAATCCACGCGGCTGTATCATTACGTGTTCTATGTCGACGAGCGGGACGACGGGGCGGCGCGCTGCGCGGTTGCCTTTGGGGAAATCTCGATGTGCAATCATAGCCCGGCGGCGAATGCCGAGTTTGAGGTTGACGCCGCCGCGCAAAGCGTGACCCTGACCGCGTCGGACGATCTGGTCGCCGGCACAGAGATTCTGATCGACTATCAAGAGTTTGCCGAAGAAGCGCTGTAGCGCCTAGCAAGGCTCTAAAACAACAGGGATCATTTACATGCATACTAGCCATCGAGCTTGCGTAATTGCCTGCATTGGCTCCTTCCTTTTTGCTTCCGCATGTACTGTACCCCATCCAAAATCGATCAGGCCTATGTCGATCTCGCCAGTAGAATACGCAGAAAAGTCATGTGAACAGCTGAACATTGATCAAATGGATACTTGGAAACGCAAAGAAGATCTGCGTATTCCGCTTAAGCGCGCAGCCGAAGATTTTCCGATACTAGGAGGAACAAGCGGCCACGCTAAAACAGAAAGCCAATACTCGGAAATGTTAGGCAGACTGGACGCCATTGAAATCGCCGCATTCAAGAACGACTGCTCAATAAAAAGTATCGATGAACTGAAATCTGAATACAGCCTAGACGGTAAAATACGCCCCTCTTGGCCATCAAAAACATAACCAAATATCCGGGAGGAAACAACATGACCAACACGGTTCCCAAAACCGCGCTCCAGCTGCGCAGTCTTGCGAAAGCGAGCGGCGATCTTGAACTTTCGCTGGCCGAAGTGCTCGTGCCGGAGCCCGGTCCTGACGACGTTCTGATCCGGGTCGAGGCGACGCCGATCAATCCGTCAGACCTTGGCCTGCTGGTCGGCGGCGCCGACATGAGCAGCGCGAAGGCCTCGGGCACGAAAGAGTTTCCGGTCATTACGGCCGGCATTCCGGGCCCGTCCCTGCGCGCGATGACTGCGCGGTTGGACCAGTCAATGCCGGTGGGCAATGAAGGCGCTGGCGTCGTGGTGAAGGCCGGCTCGTCCCCGGCGGCGCAGGCGCTGCTTGGCAAGATGGTCGCCGGGCTCGGCGGCGAAATGTACTCCCAGTACCGGATGCTGAACGTGGCGCAGTGCCTGCCGCTGCCTGACGGCACCTCGGCCAGGGACGGCGCTTCCTGCTTCGTCAACCCGCTGACCGCGTTGTCTTTCGTCGAGACCATGAAGATGCAGGGCCGCACCGGGATCGCGCACACGGCAGCCGCCTCGAACCTCGGCCAGATGCTGGTGAAGATCTGCCAGACGGACAACGTGCCTCTGGTCAATATCGTGCGCAAACAGGAACAGGCGAACCTGCTGAGGGGCCTCGGAGCGAAGTACATCGTCGACTCGACGTCGCCGACCTTCATGGAAGACCTGATCACCGCGCTCGCCGAAACCAAGACCACGCTGGGCTTCGACGCAATCGGCGGCGGACCGCTGGCCGGGCAGCTGCTGGTGGCGATGGAAGCGGCAGCGAGCCGCAACATGAAAGAGTTCAGCCGCTACGGCTCGGGCCAGGAGACGCAGGTCTACATCTATGGCCGGCTCGACATGTCACCAACGCTCGTGCCGCCCGGAGTCGGCTTCGCCTGGAATCTCGGCGGCTATCTGCTGACACCGTTCCTGCAGAAGGCCGGGCCGGAGGTGCGCGCGCGGATGCGCCAGCGCGTGGTGGACGAACTGACGACAACATTTGCGAGCCACTACACGGCAGAAATCTCGCTGGCCGAGGCGCTCGATCTGAAGACGCTGCAGGCCTACAATGCCAAGGCGACGGGGACAAAGTACCTGATCAATCCGAACAAGTAGGTTCAGAAAGCCTCCTCCGTCAGCTGACGGAGGAGGCTTTCTCACGCGCCGCAGATCAGCGCTTCAGGTGTTCCATGCCCTTGAGGTCACCCGGCTTGGCGACGGGCGCGCCGAGTTTCGGCTTCACCTTGTCCGCCTTGGGTTTGCGGACTTCCTTGTTTGATTTCTTTTGACCCTTGGCCATCGGTTCAGTCTTTCGGTGACTGAGGCAGGATCGCCCCTCCAGAAAGGTGGGGTGTTTCGGGCCGGAATGTAAGCCGGTTGGCGAAGTCTATTCGACCGCCTTGGGCACGACGAAGAAGCCATGCTCGCTGCGCGGGGCGTTGGCGAGGACCTGGTCCTGGATGTTGCCGTCGGTGACCACATCGTCGCGCATCGGCAGCTTTGTCTCGACCACGGAGGTCAGCGGCTCGACCCCCTCGACATCCACTTCGTTCAGCTGGTCGATCCAGCCGAGGATGCCGTTCAGCTCGCCAGCGAGTTCGTCGAGGCGCTCTTCCGGCACCGCAATGCGGGACAGGCGGGCAACTTTGCGGACGTCATCGCGGGTAACGGTCATGGGCGGAGCTCCAGTCAGTGCTGGAACCTGACGGATCCAGCTTATTATTCTGTCGCGGCGTTTTTCCGAAAACCGGTTCCCACTTTTCGGAACGCCGCTCGGCGTCCGATTACGCCATAGGCAAAGCCGCTTCAAGGCGGTATGTGCCCGGCATGCCTGTTGTTGACCTGTTCGACCTGCCTGCGAAGGGCGTCCTGATCGGCCTCGATCCGGGCACGAAGACGCTGGGCGTGGCGGCGACCGATCCCAGCCGCATCCTCGCCAGCCCCGTCGAGACGATCCCGAAACTCAAGCTGGCGCCGTCACTGGAGCGCCTGTTTGCGATCTATGACGAGCGTCAGGGCGTCGGACTGGTGGTTGGCTTGCCGCTCAACGCCGACGGGTCGCAGGGGCCCCGGGTCCAGTCGGTCCGCACGCTCGTATCGAACCTGCTGAAGCAGCGCGACATTCCCGTGGCCTACGAAGACGAGCGCTATTCGACGGTGAGCGCTGACGAGATCGTCCGGGAACTGTCATTTACCGAACAGCGCCGGTCCGACCGGATCGACGCGATGGCCGCCGCGATGATCCTGCGTACCGCACTGAAGCGGTTAGAGGCGCGGCCATGACAGCCTTCCTGACCGCGCTGGTGCCGGTCATCCTGATCGTGGTGCTGGGCCAGTTCCTGGCGCGCCGGGGCATGATCACGGGTGACGCCTTCCGCGCGCTCGACCGGTTGTCCTTCCTCGTGCTGCTGCCGGCGCTGATCGTGCGGGCGCTGGCGAATGCCAAATTCGACGAAGCGCCCTGGCTGATGCTCGGCACGCTGCTGCTGGCGCAGATCGTGATGGCGCTCATCGGCCTGTCGGCGCGGTGGTGGCCGGCGATAGAGCGGCCCGCAATCGGCACCATCGTGCAGTCCAACGTGCGCTGGAACACGATCATTGCGCTGTCGCTCGGAGGATTGTTGTTCGGCAATGAAGGCATCGCGCTGGTCAGCCTTGTGGCCGCCGCGATGATTCCGATGGCGAACGTGATTTCGGTCTATGCTCTCGTCAGCCACGCCGACCATCCACCGGGCACGACGCCCCGGCCGCTGATTGCGATGCTTCGCAATCCTCTGGTGATTGCCTGCGTGATCGGCATTTCGCTGGCGAGTTTCCATGTGAAGCTGCCGGTGATTGCAGACGAAACGCTGAAGATGCTGGCGAATGCCGCCATCGCGGCTGGCCTGCTCAGCGCGGGCGCGGGGGTCGATCTCGGCGCGCTGAAGCGGGCGGGCCTGCGCACCTTTTTCTGGTCTGCCGTGCGCCTGATCGGCATGCCGCTCGCGACCCTCGGAATCGGACTTTCTGTTGGACTGAGCGGTCTGCCGCTCGCCATCGCGCTGATCTGCTCGGCCACGTCAACAGCGCCCAATTCCTATGTGCTGGCGCGGGAGCTGGGCGGGGACGCGACACTGGCGGCGAACCTGATCGCCGTGCAGACACTGGGCGCGGCGGTGACGTTGCCGCTTGTGTGGTTGCTGATCCTAGCAATCGGCGCGGCCTGAAGGCTTGCTCCACACCGGAATCGCGCCTAAACCGCCGCAAATCGAAGGGGCCTTCATGGCAGCGGCGCACGCAGACTATACCTTCCGGCACGACCATCTGCTGGGAATCGAAGGCCTTCACCCCCTTGATATTGCTCACATATTGGACCTGGCAGACACGTATGCCGAGGCCACCCGGGCCGGCCAGCGGCCGCAGCCGGTGCTTACCGGCAAGACCGTGGTCAACCTGTTTTTCGAGAACTCCACGCGCACGCTCTCGAGCTTCGAGATTGCCGCGCGGCGGCTGGGCGCGGATGTGGTGTCGATGCCGGTGGCTCAATCCAGCGTCAAAAAGGGCGAGACCCTGATCGATACGGCGATGACGTTGAACGCGATGAAGCCGGACGCGCTGGTGATCCGCCACTCGGCCTCGGGCGGGGCCAAGCTGCTGTCGCGCAAGGTGGACTGCCCGGTGATCAATGCCGGTGACGGCACCCACGAACACCCGACGCAGGCGCTGCTGGACCTGCTCACCATCCGGCGCACCAAGGGGCGCATCGAGGGCCTCAAGGTGGTGATCTGCGGCGACATCGCCCACAGCCGTGTGGCGCGCTCGACAACGATGGCGCTGCACCTGATGGGCGCGCGCGTACATCTGTGCGGGCCGCGCACGCTGATCCCTCCGGGTACGGACACATGGGGCGCGGAAAGCGCCGGAAATAATTTTGACGCCATCCTTCCGGGGGCGGACGTTGTGATGATGCTGCGGCTGCAGCTGGAGCGGATGAATGGCAGCTTCCTGCCGAGCCAGCGCGAATATTTCCGCTATTTCGGCCTGACGGCGGACCGGCTGGCGCTGGCGAAAGAGGACGCGA
>JBGSOU010000572.1:0-2390 GCA_041739025.1 Hyphomonas sp. | reverse complement strand
ACATCAATGCCGAAGCCGGCGAAGCGACCGCCAGGGAAATCGGCGGCATCTTCTGCAACGTCAACATCATGGACGAGCCGTCTTGCGGCGCGGGCGGCGCGAAGGGCCGCGCCGCCAATGGCCAGGAGCGGATCACCGTGCACTGCGCGATGGCGGCCAAGGGCGGCAAGACGCTCAGCTGGGACAAGGAAAACGCCTGCTACAAGCGTCTGCCCACGGAAGACTATGCGTTCGGCGCGCAGGGGGTGCTGGTCGCGTCCTACCGGATCGCCTCGCTCTCCGCGCTCGGCATGGCGTCGCTGCCCGAACTGGAAGACGGCGAGCGCGGCTGCATCACGCTGACAGCCTCTGTGGCCGCGCAGGACGGGCAGATCGGACAGGTCGTATACGGATCGTGCAAGGCGGGCGTCAACGGCCTCGTATTGCCGATGGCGCGCGATCTGATGGATGTCGGCATCCGCGTCAACTCGATCATGCCGGGCATCTTCGCCACGCCGCTGATGCTGCGCGCCTCCGACAAGGTGCTGAACTCGCTGGCCGCCTCGGTGCCGTTTCCGAAACGGCTCGGCAAGCCGGAGGAGTATGCCTCGCTGGCGCTGGAGCTGGCACGGAATACTTACTTTAATGGGCAGTGTATCCGTCTGGATGGCGGGATCCGGATGGCGCCTAGGTAGACTCGTGCTTGAAACTGTCCGTGAAATTTGATCCGCTCACCCCCGCGAAGGCGGGGGTCTCGGGAGGCTTTGGGTTTCTGACCTCCCGGGATCCCCGCCTTCGCGGGGATGAGCGGATTTCAAAAGTTGGGGATAGAAGTGAGCTTCTACGTCTACATCATGACCAACACGCGGTGCACCGTGCTGTACACGGGCATGACGGACGACATCAACAAGCGGGCCTGGGAGCACCGGGAGCATATCCAGCGCGGCTTCACCCATCGGTACAATTGCGAGTTCCTTGTCTGGTTCGAGACGCATGACACGCGCGAGTCGGCTTTCCAGCGAGAGCGCCAGATCAAGAAATGGAACCGGGCCTGGAAGGAACGGCTGATCAACGAGGCGAACCCGGAATGGAGGGATCTCGCCGATACGCTGATCTGAAATCCTGCCCCTAAACCGCTCATCCCCGCGAAGGCGGGGATCGTGGAAGGCTGTCTTGCGTGTGCCTTGCGAGACCCCCACCTGCGCGGGGGTGAGCGGAGTATAAGGTTCGGGGGGAACTTGACTCGGAATATCGGGTAGCCCACTTCCCGCCCCCATGATCATAGCGATTGATGGCACCACGGCTTCGGGAAAAGGGACGATCGCCAAGCGGCTGTCCGGCTATTACGGGCTGCCGCACATGGATACCGGGCGGCTCTACCGCGCGGTGGGTGTGGCGGCGGTGAAGCACGGCGTACCGCTGGACGCCGCCGGGCCGCTTTCCGACCTGGCCCGGACGCTGGACCTCAATGACTTCATCGAACACGAATTGCGCTCGGCGGAAGCCGGCAAGGCAGCGAGCGTGGTCGCAGCGATCCCGAGCGTGCGGCAGGCCCTGTTCGAGTTGCAGCGTGCGTTTGCCACGCAAGGCAGCGGGGCGCTGCTGGACGGGCGGGATATCGGCACGGTGATCGCCCCGGACGCCGATGTGAAGCTCTGGGTGGACGCCGACGTCGGTCAGCGCGCGGCGCGGCGCTGGAAGGAACTGTCCGAGGGCGGTGACCCGATCACGCTGGAAACCGTGATCCAGCAGCTGAAGATCCGCGATGCGCGCGACCAGGGACGCGCCGATGCGCCAGCCGCAATGGCCCGCGATGCCATCTTGATCGATACGACTGATCTCACTATAGACGCGGCTGTGGAAAAGGCGCTGGCGGCTGTTGAGGCGGCCCTCGCCCGTGGAAAGACTGCCTGAGGGCCTTCAACGGCTCAATCCAAACAGGCGGTGCCGCAACAGATCAAGACCACCCCAAGGGGCCGGATGTCCGCAGGCTGCAATGGTGCACGCCCTGCCTTTGAACCATTCATGGCCTTACCCGGAGAGAAAATGTCCAACCAAATGAACCCAACACCGGCCGACTTCGCGTCGATGTTCGAAAACTCGGCTGCGGCCGGCGCCATGCAGGAAGGCCAGGTTATCCCGGCCACCGTCCTGCGCATCGACAACGACGCCATCGTTGTCGACATCGGCCTGAAGACCGAAGGCCGTATCCCGATCAAGGAATTCGCCCTTGAAGACAAACAGCCGGCCCCCGGCGACATCGTCGACGTGTACCTCGACCGCATCGAGAACGCCCTCGGCGAGGCCGTCCTCAGCCGCGACAAGGCCCGCCGTGAAGAGCGCTGGGTCAAGCTGGAACGCAGCTTCGCCAAAGGCGAGCCGGTCAAGGGCGCCATCTCCGGCCGCGTCAA
>JBGSOU010000561.1:0-16210 GCA_041739025.1 Hyphomonas sp. | reverse complement strand
CCCCGCCAGCATTGCCGATCTCGCCGCCGCCGCCCTGAAAGGCCTCGCGGCCGGCGGGGTTGCGGGCGTCATCAAGCATATTCCCGGCCACGGCCGCGCCTTCGCGGACAGCCATTTCGAACTGCCCCGCGTTACCGCCGGCGACAACGAACTCGCCAAGGACTTCGACGCTTTCGCCCGCGTTGCCCATGCGCCAATGGCGATGACCGCGCACATTGCCTATGACGCTTATGATGCCGGCAAGGCCGCGACCGTCTCGCGCATCATGATTCGGGACGTGATCCGGGGCCGAATCGGGTTTGATGGCCTCCTGATGACGGACGATCTGGGGATGAAGGCTTTGGGCGGCACGCTGACCGAGCGGGCGGATGCATCGATCGCAGCTGGCTGCGATGTGCTGCTGCATTGTTCGGGCTTCCTGAAGGCGCCCGAGGACATTCTGGCCGAGATGACTGAAGTGGCGAAGGCCGCGCCAGCGCTGAAGGGCAAGGCTGAAGAGCGCGCCGATGCCGCCGACGCCATCGCGCGCCGCAGCGAGCCGTTCGAGGCGGCCAAGGGATGGCGCCGGTTCCATGAACTCTTCCCCCAACTGGGCACGATGGCATGAGCGCAGAGGCGATCTCCATTGATGCCCTCTCGGCCGACGTGGCCGAAGCCGACGGCGTGAACATCTTTTCGGTGGACGTGGCCGGCTATGAAGGCCCGCTGCATCTGCTGCTCGAACTGGCGCGGCGCCAGAAGGTGAACCTGCTGCAGATTTCGATGCTGCAGCTGTCGGAACAATACCTGCGCTTCATCGAGGATGCGCGCTCCAAGCGGATTGATCTGGCGGCGGACTATCTGCTGATGGCGTCCTGGCTCGCCTTCATGAAGTCGCGCCTGCTGTTGCCGAAGCCGGAAGCGGTGGACGAGGATGAGCCGAGCGGCGAGGAAATGGCCGCGCGCCTGTCCTTCCGCCTGAAACGTCTCGAGGCCATGCGCCAGGCTGTGCGCGAGCTGGAGGCGGGCCCGGTTCTGGGCAATGTTGTTTTCCTTCGCGGTGCGCCGGTGCAGCCGAAAGTCGTCAAGCTGACCGAGTTCACCGCGTCGCTGCATGACCTGACTTCCGCGTTCGGAACCATCCGTGACCGGAAGGAAAAGGAGGCGCCGCACCGGGTTGTCCAGCAGCCCGTGATGCCGCTTGAACTCGCCCGCAATACGTTGCGGGGGCTGCGCAAGCAGATGGAGCAATGGTCGAGCCTTGATGACATCCGCACGGCGATGTCGGAGAATACACCGGATGTGCCCGGCCGTTCGGTGACGGCCAGCGTGTTCTCGGCAGCGCTTGAATTGACGCGTGACGGCGAGGTCGATATTCGCCAGGACGCGCACTTCGCCCCGATCTACCTTCGCAATGCCGCGCGCGCCGGGGAGGCCCTCGATGCAACCGCTTGAGAAATTCCAGATGACCCACGACACGCCGCACGACTCCCGGGACGCCCTCAGCCAGCTTTCCGACGCGCAGGCGCGCGCCGAGATGGATCTGCTGGGCGGGCGTGACGCCGCGCTGGCCGAAGGCGTGCGCCGGGCCGAGGCTGTGCTGTTCGCTGCCGGTGAACCTCTGTCTGCGGAGCAGGTGTCCGAAATCCTGCCGCAGGGCATCGAGGCCGGTGAAGTGCTGATGGCGCTGCGCGCGGTGTATGCCAAGCGCGGTGTGAACCTGGTGGAAGTCGCCGGAAAATGGCGCTTCCAGACGGCGCAGGACTTGTCCTACCTCTTTGTCGAAGAGCGCCAGGTGCAGAAGAAGCTCGGGCAGGCCGCGCTGGAAACGATGGCCATCATCGCCTATGGCCAGCCGGTGACGCGCGCCGAAATCGAAGCGGTGCGCGGCGTGGCGGTGGCGAAATCGGTGATCGACACCCTGCTGGAGACCGGCTGGATCCGCGTGCGCGGGCGCCGCAAGACGCCGGGCCTGCCGATCACCTATGGCACCACCGACAAGTTCCTCGAGCATTTTGGCCTCGAAAGCCTCGACACGCTGCCCGGCAAGGCAGACCTTGAGGCCGAAGGTCTGCTCACGGATGTTATTCCTTCCGGATACCAGATGCCGGATGAGGAGGCGCTGTCTGAAGACGATACGCTGATCGACGATCTCGGCAGCCTCGAGGATGTCGAGGCCTTCGTGACCGATTTCATGGAAGAGGAAGTCATCGCGGCGCCAGTGGTGGCCGATACGGCGGCTGACGCGGAAGATGACGACGACGAGGACGACGGCGCCGTCAGCGTTTTTGCCTATACGCGCCCGGCGCCCAAGCCGATGGAAGATCCGGAAGCCTTTGACCGCGACACGGTCAAGGCGGCCGTTCTGAAACTGCGCAACGAAACCCGCGTGCCGCAGCAACCGATGCACACCTGGCGGGATGACGAGTAGGCATTTTCACCACGTGTGAAGTGCGTCACCCTCAGGTGCGCTGCGGGAATGTCGGGATTAACCCTCCGGCGGCTGAAACCTGAACCGTCTCGGGCTATCATAGTCCGCATACAGCTCATCTTCGCGCGTGCCGCCGCCGATATTGTGGATGTACATCGCGCGTCCCGTGACGGGGTCGTGGCCGGAGAAGATGGCGATGTGGGGCAGGCGGCCGCCGAGGCGCATTGTGAGGAGATCGCCGGCCTGCCAGTCCTCCCGTGTGCCGGGCGCGTCGCGCTCGGCGCCCTCGCGCTGGAAATAGTGTTCGAGGTTCGGCACGCGGCGGTGGTCGATGTTGCGGTCGGTGCGCGTCAGGCCCCAGGTCTTGGGATAGCTGGCGAAGGATGCCCGCATGTCCTCGTGCACCAGCACCTGCAGGTCCACGTCAAAGGCGTCGCGGTAGGCGCGGATCACGACGTCCGTGCACACGCCCGTCTCGCGCGGAATGTCGCCGCCGGGGTAATCCAGCGTCACATAGGCGGGATCATAGCCGGTCGTGACGCCGATCTGCTTGCGTGCCGCGCGCACCAGTTTCCGCGTCCACGCCGTCTCCGCCTCGACCAGCGGCAGGGGCGGCAGCAGCGGCAGCCCGAGGGCGGAGACGAAGAAGGACCGGCGTGTCCACATGGCGCGATAGAAGCGCGCCCTTGCGGCAGGATTTTGTCCGAATTCAGAAGCCTTTGAACTCCGCGATTTCGTCGACCGGCGCGCGCTCCGCATAGAGACGGTTCGCCTTGTCGGCCTTGTCCGGCTTGCCGACGGCGAGGCCGCACCAGACCATCTCGGTCGGACCGAGGCCGAAATGGGCCTTCAGCGTCGGGCGAAGGATGCCCCAGCATTCCTGCATGCAGGTGCCCCAGCCGCGTTCTTCGGCCAGCAGGGCGAGGGTCTGCAGGTACATGCCGGTATGGCCCCACTGGCCATGGCCCATGCGTTCGTCGATGACGATGAACACAGCCATCGGCGCGCCGAAGAACCGGAAATTGTTGGCAAACCAGCGCATCCGCCCGGCGCGGTCCTCGCGCGGGATCTCGAGCGCTTCGTACAGCATCTCGCCGACGCGGCGGCGGCGGGCTTCATGGGGCTCCCAGAGGTCTTTCGGATAGATCGGCCGGTCGGTCGGCTCACCGGCGGGATTGGCGGCGAGCTTCGCCTGGGCGATCTCGATCACCTTGTCCTTTTCGGCGCCGGTCACGACGATCACGCGCCAGGGCTGGGTATTGCCGCCGGAGGGGGCGCGCTGGGCGGCGCTGAGCCAGGCTTTCACGTCATCGAGGGGCAGGGGATCGGGCAGGAAGCCCCGCGTGGAAACCCGCTGCGCCACGGCTTTTGAAACGTCCATGAAAAAACCTCCCGTCATTGCTGACAGGAGGTCTAATCAGGTTACCGGAGAGCGGCCAGTCCTTACTTCGGGTGAAGCACGACCGGCATCCAGGTATAGCCGCGCACGAAGGCGCCCGAGGTGAAGGACGGCTCGGCCAGCACTTCGATGTGATCGTAGCGGGCCATCAGTTCTTCCCAGAGGATCTTCAGCTGCAGCTCGGCCAGGCGGTTGCCGACGCAGCGGTGGATGCCGAAGCCGAAGGACAGGTGGGCGCGGGCATTCTTGCGCTCGATGTCGTAGAGTTCCGGGTCTTCCTGCCAGAAGTTGGTGTCGCGGTTGCCCGAGACGTACCACATGGCGACCTGCTCGCCTTTCTTGATCGTTTTGCCGCGGATTTCCACGTCTTCCAGCGCGGTGCGGCGCATGAAGGAGAGCGGCGTCTGCCAGCGGATCGTTTCCGAAACCATGTTCGGGATCAGCTCCGGATCGGCCTTCAGCTTGGCGTACTGGTCGGGATACTTGTTGAGGGCATAGACCGAGGCCGACATCGTGTTGCGGCTGGTGTCATTGCCGCCGACGATCAGCAGGATGACGTTGCCGAGCAGTTCCATCGGCGTCATGTTGCGGGTCTTCTCGCCATGCGCGAGCAGGCTGATCAGGTCGCCCTTGTTCTCGGACGCGCCGCGTTCCTGGAACATGCCCATGAACGTGGTGAGGCATTGCATCATTTCCTGCTTCCACTGGGCTTCGCCGCCCGGGCAGATGTCAGGGTTGTGCATGTTGGTGGCGATGTCCGACCAGCGGGTCAGTTCGCGGCGGCGTTCCTGCGGATAGTCGAACAGGGTGGCGAGCATCATGCCGGTCAATTCGATCGACACGCGGTCCACCCAGTCGAACGGCTCGCCGACCGGCAGGTTGTCGAGTACGGCCTGCGTGCGCGCACGGATCAGCGGCTCGTAATCCTTCAGCATGTTCGGTGCGACGGCCGGCTGCACGGTCTTGCGCTGCTCGGAGTGGCGCGGCTCGTCCATCGCGATGAACATCGGCATCTCGAAGTCTTCGAGTGGCGGCCCGAGGGTGATGCCGCCGAACTCCCAGCTCGAGGAGAAGCGCTTGTGGTCGGTATCGACCGCCATGATGTCTTCGTACAGCGTCACGGACCAGTAAGGGCCGACGAAACTGTCCGGCGTGAAGTGGACCGGGTCTTCCTTGCGCAGGCGCTCCAGACGGTCCCAGAATTTGCCCTGGCGCCAGACTTCCGGGTCAATCACGTCCAGCGTGGCAAGGTCCAGCGCGGAGGCGGGGGTCACGTCGCCGTTGGTTTCGACATAGCCCGGATGCATCGGCTCGCGCGGCGTGACCTTCGGACGTTGCAGTTCGGGATGGTTTTCGAAGGAGAAGGTGTCGGCAGCCATGGATATTCCTCCGGGGTCGGGCCCACTTACGGGGCGATTGAATGGACTGGGAATTATTTAGCACACCTGATTTCAAAAAACCATGACGCATGCGTCATTTTTATCTGCCGCAGCGGCAATCAGGCCGGCAGGCGCTCGGACCGGGCCGCGATCTGGGCTTTTCGCAACGCCCCGGCGAAGGATTTGCGCTCATCCGGCGTCAGGAAGCGGCCGATCACGAAGGCCGTGCGGCCGTGTTCGATTCGCAGCCAGCTGCCGGGGGTCACCGGCTCGGCCAACTCGATGCGCGCGAAGGCCGTTGGCACATGCGCGTCCTTCTCCCGGCCCCGCGTATCGGTGTGATGAAGGTGGATGGCGCGGGCGGTCACCACGACCCGCGTCTGTTCCCGCAGCTTCCGGAAGGAGAGGCGGAAGGCCAGCCAGAGGGCGACCATGTCGAGCCCGAAGAAGCCGAGGATCGGCGCAGCCCCCATCGACCAGAACATCAGGCCGGTCAGGAAGAACACGACCGCCACGATCGCCATCCCGATGGCAAAGCCCCGCTCGCTGAGGGAGCGGTTCGGGGTCAGGGTGGCATCAAGGTAAATCGTTTCCGGATAGTCCACGGGGCCGGTGCTCTCATCTTCCAACAAGACCCCGCGTCTCGCCGGGATGAGCGGCGGGCAAAACGGCATCCGGAGTTTTACGTAGCACGCCCTTGCGTCCGGAAAAGGGCGCTCTATGCCTCAGGGGATGGCCAAGACAGTCCTCCCCCGATCGAAATTCACGCGCGCCAAAGCGGCCGAACTGTTCGCCGCGCTCGCCGCTGACCGGCCGGACCCGCGCACGGAGCTCGATTTCGTTAACCCGTTCACGCTGGTCGTCGCGGTGGCGCTGTCGGCGCAGGCCACCGATGTCGGCGTCAACAAGGCGACGAAGAAACTCTTCGCCGCCGCCGACACGCCGGAGAAGATGCTGGCTCTCGGGGAAGACGGCGTGGCGGCTCATATCAGAACCATCGGCCTCTGGCGAAACAAGGCGAAGAACGTCATCGCGCTGAGCCGGAAGATCCTGGACGATTTCGGCGGCGAGGTCCCGCGCACGCGCGATGAACTCACTACGCTCCCCGGCGTCGGCCGCAAGACGGCAAACGTGGTGTTGAACGAAGCTTTCGGGGAGCCGACAATTGCGGTCGACACCCACATCTTCCGCGTCTCCAACCGCACCGGCCTCGCGCCGGGAAAGACACCGGACCATGTCGAAGCGGGGCTGGAGCGGATCACGCCGCCGGAGTTCAAGAAGGGCGCCCACCACTGGCTGATCCTGCACGGCCGCTATGTCTGCAAGGCCCGTACCCCGGAATGCTGGCAGTGCGCCATCAGCCATCTGTGTGCGTACAAACCCAAGGCACCGGATCCCGCGACGGTGGGGAAGCTGGGGCCGAGGGGGCCCAAGAGAGTGATCTGAGAACGCCTCTCCCTCTGGGAAAGAGGACTTCAGAGCGCCAGCCGCCTCGCCACGCCCGCCGCCATCCGTTCGCCCAGTTCCGGACCCTCGACCGGGTAGAGATACGGCTCCAGCACTTCCAGTTCCATCAGCAAGAGGCCGCCATCGGCGCCGCGCAGCATGTCGACGCGGCCGTAGAGCGGGGGCTCGTCCAGCGCGGCGATGATTGCGCGCGCCGCGGCGAGGTCGTCCGCAGACGGCGCAATCTTCTCCTCGCGCCCGCCATAGGTGGACTGGATGCGGTAGTCGCCCGGCTGCGCGCGCTTCACGAGGGCGTGGCTGAAATCGCCGTCGATGAAGATGAAGGAGAGTTCGCCTTCAGTCTGGATCATCGGCAGGAAGGGCTGCGCCATCATGGCGTGCGGCATCTCGGGGATCGCTTCGCCGCGCCTCAGCCGGTGCTGACCCTTGGCGCCGGCGCCCACCTGGCGCTTGAACACCACATCCTCCGCCCCCAGCGTATCGAACGCGGCCCGCGCCGAGGCCTCATCGGCCACGTCCATCCAGACGGTCGGGATCAGCCTGGCGCCCTTCGCTTCCAGCTCGCGCAGATAGATCTTGCGGATGTTCCAATCGACCAGTGCGACGGGGTTGAACAGCCGGGTCTGGCTTTCGATCCGGCGCAGCGCCGCGAGGAATTCGTCGAGACGGTCCCAATAGTCCCAGGTCGTGCCGATGATCACCGCGCCATAGCTCGCCCAGTCGGCTTTCGGATCATCCCACGAAAGGTCCTCGAGGGTGAGGCCACGCGCCGCAAAGGGGCCGCGCAAGGCGTCCATCATCAGGTCATGTTCGAACGCATCGGTGCGCCGAACGAGGGAGCCGGGCAGGGTGACACGGCTGGCAAG
This sequence comes from Hyphomonas sp., assembly GCA_041739025.1. Lineage (GTDB taxonomy): Bacteria > Pseudomonadota > Alphaproteobacteria > Caulobacterales > Hyphomonadaceae > Hyphomonas. The sequence goes on along the minus strand of JBGSOU010000561.1, from coordinate 8,689 downwards.
ATAAGCGATTTTTGTCATGCGGGGCGCTGTAATGAGGTCCGGGCCTTGTGTCCACGCCCCCCGTCTGGCAAGCCGCGCAGCTTCGGCAGCGGCAAGGGAGCGAGCGGGCATGAGCAGCGCAAGATTTGATGTGGTCGGCATCGGCAACGCCATCGTGGACGTGCTGGCGGTTGCGGACGACGCCTTCCTCGCGGGTCTGGGCATCGAGAAGGATGCCATGCAGCTGATCGAAGAGCCGCGGGCGCAGCAGCTGACCGGCCTTGCCCGCAATCCCGTGATCACGTCCGGCGGTTCCGGCGCCAACACGGTGGCCGGCCTCGCCAGCTTCGGCGCGTCCGCCGGCTATATCGGCAAGATTGCGGAAGACGAACTCGGCCACCAGTTCATGCGTGAAATGATGGCGACCGGCGTGCCCTTCCATACCCGCCCGCTGACCGGCGGCCCGGCCACCGCGCGCTCGATCATCTTCGTCACCGATGATGGCCACCGCAGCATGAACACCTTCCTCGGTGCCTCCGTCCTGTTCTCGAAAGACGATGTCGATGTCCAGATGATCCGCGACAGCGCGATCCTCTACCTGGAAGGCTACCTTTTCGACAAGGAAGAGGCGAAGGCCGCTTTCGTCCACGCGGCCGAAACTGCCAAGGCGGCTGGCCGCAAGGTCTCTGTCACCCTGTCCGACAGCTTCTGCGTGGACCGCCACCGCGCCAGCTTCCGCCAGCTGGTGAAAGGCTATGCCGACATCGTGTTTGCAAACGAGGCGGAGCTGCTTTCGCTCTATGAAACCAGCGACTTTGACGCGGCCCTCGGCGCGCTGCAGGCAGATTGCGCGGTCGCCGCCGTGACGCGCAGCGCGAAAGGATCGGTCGTGATCGGAGACGGTGCACCGATCGCCGTTCCGGCAGAGCCAGTGATCAAGGTCGTCGATACAACCGGCGCCGGTGATCAGTATGCGGCCGGTTTTCTCTTCGGCATTGCACGCGGCCTGCCGCTCGCCACCTGCGCGCGCCTCGGCCATGTGGCGGCCGCTGAAGTGATTTCGCATTTTGGTCCGCGTCCGGAGCAATCCTACAAGGCGCTGGCCGAGAAGGCCGGTGTGATCGCCTAGGCCTTGCCTTCGCCGGCCGGGCAACGGCCGTGCGTGCCACCCTAACGTTCTGAATTATATTAAGCTTTTCCAAATCATCCGGGGCTAACGGTCACCGAAAATCCTGGATAAACGGAAACTCAGATGCAAAACAATGATATGGTCGCCGCCATCAAGACGGGCCTGGGCGCGCATGGCGCGTGGAAATTGAAGCTTCGAACCGCCATTTCAACCGGCCGGAGCGAACATGCCCCCCATACCGTTTCCTGTGATGACAAATGCGAGTTCGGCAAGTGGCTCTATGGCCCGACCATCGGCGTGGAGATCCGCCGCGCATTGCCCTACCAGGTGGTCCGGCGCCTGCATGCCGAGTTCCACACCTGCGCCGGGCGCGTGCTCACCCTGGCGGTCGCCAATCGCAAGCCGGATGCCATGGCCCTGCTGGAGGGTGAATATACCGAACGGTCCGACAAGCTGGTTCGCGCCCTGACTAAATGGCGCAACGAGATTTCCTATTACGGGACCGCGACGGGCGATATCCAGCGCTCGGCGTAAGGTGACGCCGGCTTGAGGCGCGCATCGTTTACCGCCCGGGGCCGGGATCGTAGCCTGCAGAATTGACAGGGCGGGCCCGCTCAGGCGAGCGCCCGCTCCACATAGTCCAGCCGGTCATGGCCAAAGAACAGGTCATCCTCGACGAAGAAGCTCGGCGCGCCGAACACGCCGCGTGAGATTGCCTCGTCGGTTGTCGCCTTCAGCTTTTCCTTGTTCGCCGGGTCTGCCGCCAGCGCGGCGATGACGGACGGGTCAAACCCGTTCTCCGTGCACAGCGCCGCCACCTTCGCCATGTCGCCGAGATCCACCGGGTCCGGACGGCCCCAGGCGGCGTCGAACAGGGTCAGCACGAACCGGCGTTGTTCATCCTTGTCGGTCAGGCCGGTGGTCGCGCGCAGCACGCCCAGCGTGTTGATCGGGAAGGCCGGGTTCATGTGCATCGGAATGCCGATATGCGCGGCGCAACGCTGCAGGTCCCGCGCGAGGTATTTGCCCTTGGCCGGCACCGCGCCGGGCGGCTTGTTGCCGGTGCCTTGCATGACGCCGCCGAGGAACATCGGCCGCAGCACCATCTCCTTGCCCGTGCGCGCCTCGACCCCGAGCGCGACCGGAACGGCGAGATAGGCCGTGGGGCTTGTATAATCGAAGAAATACTCGAAGAATTTCGCCACGCCAGCGCTCCCTGCGTTTTGTTTTGGAACTTATGACAAACTGGATTAGAGGTGTCATCCATGAAATGGTCCGAACTCTCTGAAAACTGGTGCCCCGTGGCGCGGACGCTCTCGGTCGTGGGCGACCGCTGGACGCTGCTGATCCTGCGCGACGCCTATCTCGGCAAGTCCAAGTTCGAGGAGTTTGCCGAATCGAGCGGCATGACGCGCCATATCCTGGCCGAACGGCTGAAGCGCCTTGTGGAAGAAGGCGTGCTGGAGCGCCGACTCTATTCCAGCGCGCCGAAGCGCTACGACTATGTGCTGACCGAGAAGGGCGAAGAGCTTCGCCCCGCCCTCAAGATCATGAAGGACTGGGGCAAGAAACACATGCCGGTGCGGCGCGAAGCGAAGGCCTGAGAACCGGAACTGCAGGTGCACTTTGCTCCGCTTGCTGCACCCTGCGGGGCGCGGCTTTTAGGGCGGTTCAGAGAATGAACTTCGACAGGTCCGCATTGCCCGCGAGCGTGCCAACCTTTTCATCCACATAGGCCGCCGTAATCACGAATGTCTCGCCCGCCTTGTCCGGGGCGTCGAAGCTGATCTCGTCGAGGAGGCGTTCGAGCACGGTCTGCAATCTCCGTGCACCGATGTTTTCGACGGATTTGTTCACCGCTTCGGCGAGGTCCGCGAGGCGGTCGATGGCGGCATCCTCGAAGACGAGGGTGACCTTTTCGGCGGCCAGCAGGGCTTCATACTGGCGTATCAGGCTCGCTTCCGGCTCGACCATGATGCGGCGCAGGTCGTCGCGCGTCAGCGCTTCTAGTTCGACGCGGATCGGCAGGCGGCCTTGCAGTTCCGGCAACAGATCGGACGGCTTGGAGACGTGGAAGGCGCCGGACGCGATGAACAGGATGTGATCGGTCTTCACCGCGCCGCGCTTGGTCGAAACGGTCGTGCCCTCGATCAGCGGCAGCAGGTCGCGCTGCACGCCTTCGCGGCTGACATCGGCGCCGCCGCGATCCTTGCGGGCGGCAATCTTGTCGATCTCGTCGAGGAACACGATGCCGTCTTCTTCCACCGCGACCAGGGCTTCGCGCACGACCTGCTCCTCGTCCACCAGCTTGTCGGCTTCTTCGGCCAGCAGCGGTTTGTAAGCCTCCTTCACGGTTGTGCGGACACGTTTCGTCTTGTTGCCCATCGCCTTGCCGAGCATGTCGGACAGGTTGATCATGCTCATCGCGCCCTGCTGGCCGGGCAGGTCGAACATCTGCATCGGGCCTGCGCCGGAATCGGCGAAGTCGATATCGACTTCCTTCTCGTCCAGCTCGCCGGAGCGCAGCTTCGTGCGGAACACGTCGCGCGTCGAGCGTTGCGCCTCGGCGCCGACAAGGGCGTCGAGCAGGCGCTCCTCGGCCTTGTCCTGCGCGGCCTTGGTCACTGTCGCGCGCTTCTGGTCGCGGATCATGCCGACCGCAGCCTCGACGAGGTCGCGGATGATCTGCTCGACGTCACGGCCGACATAGCCGACTTCGGTGAACTTCGTCGCCTCGACCTTCAGGAAGGGCGCATTGGCCAATCGGGCGAGGCGGCGCGAGACTTCCGTCTTGCCGACGCCGGTCGGCCCGATCATCAGGATGTTCTTCGGGGTGATCTCGTGCCGCAGGTTTTCCGGCGTCTGTTTCCGGCGCCAGCGATTGCGCAGGGCGATGGCCACGGCCCGCTTGGCGGCGTTCTGGCCGACGATGTGGCGGTCAAGTTCGGCAACGATTTCGCGGGGCGTCAACTGGGTCATGGGGCAGGTCTCAACATGTCTCGGATTGATATGGGAGCGTCCATAAAGAGGGGGGAGTCCACACGCTGTTTTGTGGACGGCTTCTGGACGGGCCGTCGGGGTTGCGCTTATGCGGCCTCAGGTGGAAAGATGCGCGATGCAATTCCCGTTTTCGGCACCCATCCCAGCACCCAGCGCCGGGCCGTGTGCCAGCCGCCACCGAGCGCGATGATCCCGGTGCCGAGCAGCAGGGTTGTCGCGATGAACGTGTTCATTCCGCCGCCGCCGACGGCGTCGACGACCTGTCCGAGCGCCAGCCAGAAGCTGAACAGGCTCGAGACGACCAGCGCGCGCCGGTTCAGCGCCAGCGACAGGAGGCCGAGCCCGGCCAGGCAGGCGAGCAGCATCATCGCTTCCGGTGTGCTGGGGGTCGCATCCGGCGCGCCCATGATCATGCCCCTGAGGCCGAGGATGATCTGCGGCGCGGCCGCCACGTGCAGCCAGAAGGCATTGTCCGACAACCGCGTGATACGGCCGGGATCCTGCTGGTCGAACCAGATGGCGGCGGCCAGCGTCGCAAAGCCGATCAGGACCGACAGCAAGCCGCCGATGATCAGCCCGGCATTGCCGAAAAATCCGGCGAATGTGTAAGCGGCGGCAGCCGCCGAAACCGCCATCAGGAACATGCAGAAGGGCAGGCGAAAGCGCAGCCAGGCGATGGCGGCGGCAGCGCCGCAGCCCAGGAAGGTGCTGATGCCGGTATTGCCGAGCGTTTTCCAGGCCTGAGACAAGCTGCTGACCGTTTCCGCGTTGGCGCCCGTCACGCCGCTCAGGATCATGCCGGCCGACAGGCCGCTGTACAGCGTGAACACCGAGATGGCGGCCATCGTCGGCAACAGCATCCGCCGGCGTCCGCCGAAATACTCCGCCAGCAGCCACATCACGCCGGCGACCGGCATCAGGATCACCGCGCCAAACGCGCCGGCATTGCCGCCGGTGACCATCGACCAGAACTTCGGCCCGAAGAACAGGCCGGTGATTGCGGTCAGGCCCATCGCCAGGATGACGATCCCGATGGTGATGAAAATGTCGTTGAAATTGTTGAGGAAACGGAGGTTCTCATCCGTCGCGGCAGCGGTCTTCGGCGCGGGATTGGCACGGCTGGCGAGAAAGGCTTCGAGGCGCGAGGCCTGATCTCGGGTCAGGATCCCTGCGTCAACGGCGGCGCGAATGTCCGGCCGGTCAAACATCCAGAGTTTCCACCGTGAAATGCGTGTTGGTGTACACGCAGATGTCCGCCGCGATCTGCATTGCCTTGCGCCCGATCACTTCGGCGTCCTGCTCATACTCATACAGGCCGCGCGCCGCCGACAGGGCGAAGTTGCCGCCCGAGCCGATGGCCACCACCGGGTGTTCAGGCTCCAGCACGTCGCCGGAGCCTGTGATGACCAGCGTGCTGGTCTTGTCGGCCACGATCAGCAGGGCCTCGAGCTTCTGCAGGTAGCGCTCGGTACGCCAGTCCTTCGCGAGTTCGACGGCGGCCCGCTGCAGCTGGCCGGGAAAGCGCTCGAGCTTTTGCTCGAGGCGTTCGAACAGGGTGAAGGCATCGGCGGTCGCCCCCGCGAAGCCTGCGAGAATCGCGCCATCGGCGATCCGGCGGACCTTGCGGGCATTGCCTTTCATGATGGTGTTGCCCATCGAGACCTGGCCATCGGACATCATCACGAGCTTGCCGCCCTTGCGAACCGCAATCACAGTGGTGCCATGCCAGCCGGGGCCGGAATTGTCTTGCATTGTCATGGGCTGGAAAGTGGCGGTTTTGCCCCGCGCGCGCAAGGGATCGCTGCCTGATGTGGAAATGTGACAGTTTCGTCACCGAACTGTCACACACGGCACCTAAGGGAAAGGGAAAGCGGCCACAGGGTTCGACATGTTGCAACAGCTTGGCCAACTTCCCATGGGCTGGCTGCTGATCGCGCTGATCACAGTTTTCGGTTCTGCGGCGTTCTTCCTCGGCCGCATCCGCGCGGAACGTCTCTTGGAGACGACCACCGGACGCATGCATTCACGCCCCAACTATCACGGCTACTACGTCGCCATGTGCACCGTCGTGCCCCTGTTCCTGATCGCGGTGGCCTACGCAATCTTTGCCGAAGACCTCACGCGCAGCCAGCTGACGCGGGAGCTGCCGTCTTCGTTTGACCGGCTGTCGGCGCCGGAGCTGCAAAGCTATCTCGAATCGGTTCGCCGGGCGGCCGGAACGGCGGCCAGTGCTGGCGCGGACCGTGTGTTTCAGGCGATCACCAACCGGTACCTCGAACTCCGCGGCTTCGTGAATGCGGCGACGCTGGTGCTTCTGGGCGCCTTGGCAGCGGCCGGCATCTTCTGGTCTCAGAGCCGCCTGAAGCCGGACTTCCGGGCCCGCGCGCTGGTCGAGAACGGCATGGAACTGGTCCTGTTCCTGTGCGCCGGTGTCGCAATCGCCACGACGGCCGGCATTGTCGTCTCGCTGCTGTACGAAAGCCTTCTGTTCTTCCAGAAGGTCTCGGCCTGGGACTTTCTGACGGGCACACGCTGGAACGCGCAGACGAATGCCGAATTCGGCGCGCTGCCGCTGTTCTTCGGTACCTTCATGATCGCGCTGATCGCCATGCTGGTGGCCGCGCCGATCGGCCTGTTCTCGGCCATCTTTCTGTCGGAGTATGCCTCGCCCAAGGCGCGCGGCTGGATCAAGCCGGTGCTCGAAATCCTCGCCGGTATCCCTTCGGTGGTCTACGGCTTCTTCGCGCTGCTTGTGGTTGCCCCCGGCGTCCGGCAACTGGCGATCTGGATCAACGAACTGATCATCCAGCTCGGTCTCGCGAGCGAGCCGGTGCTGGCCGCCCAGCCGACCAGCGCGCTGGCCGCCGGCCTCGTGATGGGCATCATGGTGATCCCCTTCGTCTCGTCCCTGTCGGATGACGTGATCAACGCCGTGCCGCAGACCCTGCGCGATGCGGCTTACGCGCTCGGCGCCACGAAATCCGAAACGGTGAAGCAGGTGGTTGTGCCGGCCGCGCTGCCGGGCATCATTGCCGCGCTGCTGCTGGCGGTCTCGCGCGCCATCGGCGAAACCATGATCGTGGTGATGGCGGCCGGCAAGAGCGCGCGCATGTCGATGGACCCGACCTCTGACCTGACCACGATTACCGTTCAGATCGTGTCGCTGATGACCGGCGAGACCGGCTTTGACGACCCGAAAACCCTATCCGCCTTCGCGCTCGGCCTCGTGTTGTTTGCGGTCACCCTTGCATTCAACGTCGTCGCCTTGCGCGTCGTGAAGAAGTACCGGGAAAAATATGACTGAGACCGCACGCCCCCCCATCGCCAGCGCGGCTGCGGCCAAGCACCTGAAGCGCCGCCGCGCAGCGGACGGGCGCTTCCGCTATTACGGACTGAGCGCGATTGTTCTGGCACTCGGCGCGCTGGCCGTGCTCGCGGTCACCATCGGTTCGCAGGCCATCTCGGCCGCAACCTATCATGTCGTGCGCTACGACATCACGCTGGACCCGGCAGTTGTGGCCCCCGAGGGGGCCGGCAGCCCGGCGGACATTTCCCGCAACGTCGAAGGCTTCTACAGCCTCGTGCGCGATGACCTGCGCAACACCTTCCCGGAAGCCGAAGCCGACCGGGTTTCGCGCCGGGAACTGTCCGACTTTGTCACACGGCTGGCCGTCTTGCCGACGGCAGAACGGGTTGCGAAGAGCCCGGAACTGATTGGCAGCCGGATTTCCGTCAGCATGCCGCTGAATGACGACCTTGACCTCTATCTGAAGGGCAACGGCGTTCGCGAACGCAAGATCAGGACCGGCGCGATTGCCTCGGTCCAGCCGGCTGCGGACGGCGCTTATACCGTCGCCGGGGCAGGCGCGTTCGACGCGCTGCTGGCCGGCCTCGTGGTCGCCGGCGAGGGCCGCGCGGAAGACGCCGGACAGATGGATGTGCTGCTGACCTCGGGCGCCTCGACCGGCCGCCTCACCGCCATCACCGCCGGTTCTGCTACACTGGCCCTGCTGACGGGCAAGGTGGAGGATTTCACGGCCATCACCCCCACGGCGCGGATCATCCAGTCTTCGGAGAGCGAGCGCACGATTTCGGATCGCCAGATCGCCTGGACGCTGGCGCTGGAAGACATGGGCCGGATCCAGCGCGTGCCGCGCTGGACGTTGCTGACCAATTCCGACAGCACCTATCCGGAACTGGCCGGCGGCCTGTCGGCGATCGTGGGCTCGCTGCTGACGATGCTAGTGACCGCGCTCGTGGCCATGCCGATCGGCGTTCTGGCGGCGGTCTATCTTGAGGAATTTGCGCCGCGCAACCGCGTGACCGAGTTCATCGAAGTCAACATCAACAACCTCGCCGCCGTGCCGTCCATCGTGTTCGGCCTGCTCGGGGCGGCGCTCTACATCAACTTCCTCGGCATGCCGCGATCTGCTCCGCTGGTCGGCGGCCTCGTGCTGGCGCTGATGACATTTCCGGTGGTGATCATTGCCGCGCGCGCTGCGCTGAAATCCGTGCCGCCGTCGGTGCGCTCGGGTGCGCTGGCGGTGGGCGCCTCGAAGATGCAGACCGTGTTCCACCATG
>JBGSOU010000508.1:0-3525 GCA_041739025.1 Hyphomonas sp. | reverse complement strand
GAGCCGCCGGGCAGGATGAAACTGTCGAGCGGCGGGATGACCGCGTTCATCGTGTCGATTTCGGTTTCGAGGCGGGTGACCTGCGCCTCGATGATGCGCAGCGGCGTCCATTCCAGCACCCGGCCCCGGTCCGGGGTCGCAAGATCGGCGCCGAGATCGAAGAGATCGTTCTGGATCCGGCGCAGCGCTGCGAGCAGGTCGCCTGTCGCTTCGAGTGCGGCCACGCCGAGCGCCGCGTTCAATTCATCGACGGTGCCATAGGCGGCGACGCGGGGATGCCATTTGGGAACTGTTTCTCCCGTCGACAGGCGTGTTTCGCCCGTGTCGCCGGTACGGGTGTAGATCTTGTCGATCCGGACCATGTTCAGCCGCCGAACTTGATGGCCCCGGCCGCGACCCCGACGAGGACGAGGAGCAGGACGGCGATGGCCTGGAACATGACGCGCAGCCGCATCAGCTTGTTGGAGCGGCTTGGCTGGTTTTCATCCTGGCGAGCCAGATTGACGATGCCGAGCGCCAGAACGACCACAATGCCAGCGAGGGCAATGTAAAAGCCGATGCCGAGGATGTTTTGCATGGAGACTGCCTTTTCTCGTTCTGTTTCAGTCTAACATAGACCGGGTGGGCCGGCGCGGCGCTGCTGCATGCGGTCGCGGCGCCCGCCCTTCAATTGTCCGTCTCGAGCCGGGCCGCGAGGGCCTCGACCTTTCCCGCCATGGCAAGCAGGATCTCGATGGCGCGGGCATCGGTCTCCGGCCGGCTTGAGACGCCGCGCCGGGCGCTGTCGAGTTCGTCCAGGAGGGACAGGGCGGTGATCAGCAGCAGGCGTTCGTCGCCGATGTCGCCTACGGCGGCGGAAATCTGGCCGACGCGGCTGTCGAGCTGCTCGCCGAGGCGCTGGACGCGCATTTCCTGGCCCGGCGCACAGGCGATCGAGAAGGTGCGGCCGCGCAGCGTGATGTCGGCTTTGGCCATGTCCTAGTCCCCGGGTCCGAGGGCGGCGCGGACTTCGTCGATCGCGGCGCCGAGGGCCAGGCTGGCCTCGTCGGCGAGGGATTGAAGCTCCTGCTCGCGGGCGAGGGACTGGTCAAGCGCATCGGCGAGGTTTGCCCGGTCGGCGCAGAGGGCGTCGATTTCTGCGCGCAGGGCCGCCGGATTGCCGGATCGCAGCAAATGCGCCTCCAGGGCTGCCTCCAGGCGCTGGAGGGCAGCATCGAGGCGGGCAGCGGCCGGGTCGAGGTCTGTCATGTCCCAACTGGACTAACGGCAATGCGGCCCGGCGCCAAGCGCCTTGACGGTGCGGCGAGAGTCTGGCCTAGCACGAGGCGAAAAAAACTCCGGGAGACCAGCAGAATGGCTGTCACTAATCGCGACATGGCAAATGCCGTGCGGGCGCTGTCCATGGACGCCGTCGAAGCCGCAAAATCGGGCCATGTCGGCCTGCCCCTCGGCATGGCGGACGCCGCCACGGTGCTGTTCCGCAAGTTCCTGAAGTTCGACCCGAAAGACCCGGCCTGGCCGGACCGCGACCGGTTCGTCCTGTCGGCGGGCCACGGCTCGATGCTGATCTATTCGCTGCTGCACCTGACGGGATACAAATCCGTCTCGCGCGACGATATCCGCAATTTCCGCCAGCTGGGCGCGAACACGCCGGGTCACCCGGAAAACTTCGTGACGGCGGGCGTCGAGACGACCACCGGCCCGCTCGGGCAAGGGATTGCCACGGCGGTCGGCATGGCGATGGCGGAACGCCACCTGAACGCGCGCTTCGGCGACGATCTCGTCGATCACCGCACCTGGGTTGTGGCAGGCGACGGCTGCCTGATGGAAGGCGTCAGCCAGGAAGCCATCACGCTGGCGGGCCACCTGAAGCTGAACAAGCTGATCGTGCTGTTCGACGACAATGCGGTCACCATCGATGGCTCGACGGACCTGTCCGATTCGACCGACCAGTGCATGCGGTTTGAGGCCTCCGGCTGGGTGACGCGCCGCGTGGACGGTCATGACGAGAAAGACATCACGGATGCCCTGAAATGGGCCACCAAGCAGAAGAAGCCGGTTTTCCTCGCGGTGAAGACCATCATCGGCTTTGGCGCGCCGAAACTCGCCGGCACCGGCAAGGCCCATGGCGGCCCCTACGGCGCCGAAGAGATCGCAGGAATCCGCAAGGCGCTGGCTTGGCCGCATGCGCCGTTCGAGGTGCCGGAAGCGATTGAAAAGGCCTGGGAAAAGGCCGGCGAGCGCAGCCGCGAGGACCATGCGGCCTGGAAGACGCGGCTGGCGTCCAGCTCGCACAAGGGCGAGTTCAATGCCGCGATCGCGGGACGGCTGCCCAAGAATCTCGGCAAGGCGGTGCTCAAGCACAAGAAGGCGGTCGTCGAAGGCGGCGCCTCCAAGGCGACGCGCGTCTGGAGCGGCGAAGCGCTGGAAGTGATCACGCACCTCGTCCCGGAAATGGTCGGCGGCTCCGCCGACCTGTCGGGTTCGAACAATACCAAGACGAGTTCCACCTCGCCGATGACGCCCAAAAGCTGGGGCGGGCGCTATATCCATTACGGCGTGCGCGAACATGCGATGGCCGCCGCGATGAACGGCATGGCGCTGCATGGCGGCATCATTCCCTACTCGGGCACCTTCCTCGTGTTTGCCGACTACAGCCGCGCCGCCATCCGCCTCGGCGCGCTGATGGGGCTGCGCGTGGTGCACGTGATGACACACGATTCCATCGGTCTCGGCGAAGACGGCCCGACGCACCAGCCGGTGGAGCAAATCGCCTCGCTGCGCGCGATGCCGGACATGCTCGTCTTCCGCCCGGCAGACGGCGTCGAAACGGCTGAATGCTGGGAACTGGCACTGGCGCGTCAGGACGGCCCGTCCACGATGGCGCTCACCCGCCAGAACGTGGCCCCGGCCCGCAAGACGCACACGGACGAAAACCGTTCGGCCAAGGGCGCGTACGTGCTGTCGCCGGCAAAGGGCAAGGAGCGCGGCGTGCTGATCGCAACGGGTTCCGAGGTCGAGATTGCCCTCAAGGCGCAGGCCTTGCTGGCGGAGGACGGGATCGGCGTACGCGTTGTCTCCATGCCTTCGATGGAACTGTTCGGCCAGCAGGATGCGGCCTACAGGGACGCCACGCTGGGCAAGGGACTGCCGAAGGTGGCGGTTGAGGCGGGCGTGCGCTTTGGCTGGGACCGGTGGATCGGTCCGGAGGGCGGCTTCGTCGGCATGGACAGCTTCGGCGCCAGCGCGCCCTACCAGCAGCTCTACAAGCATTTCGGCATCACGGCGGAAGCCGTCGCAGAAAGCCTCAAGGCGCGGCTCTAAAGTCCGACATAATTCGCACGCGGACGGATCGGGTGCGCGCTGGCGCGTTGCTCCAGGGCGTGCGCGATCCAACCGGCCATGCGCCCGCCGGCGAAGATCAGGAAAGGCGCGTCGTCCGGAAGGGCAAGCTGCACGCTGAGCGCGGCGAGCGCCATGTCGATGTTCGAAGCTTCGCCTGAGGCTTCCTCTGCGGCGCGCACG
>JBGSOU010000501.1:0-1927 GCA_041739025.1 Hyphomonas sp. | reverse complement strand
TGTCGTGGATGGCATCACCGATCATCAGGGATTGCGACGGGGCGCAGCCGAGGGCGCGCATCGCCTGCTCCACCATGAAGGGGTGTGGCTTTCCGGGGCCATCATCGGCGCACCAGACGGTGTCGAAATACGTCTTGATCGCATGTTTTGCGAACAGGCCGTCGAGGCCGCGATGCGACTTGCCAGTGGCGATGGCGAGCAGCCAGCCGTCTGATTTCAGCTGTTCAAGGATTTCGCACGCGCCATCATACAGCGGCTCATGATGGCCGGGCGCCGCACGCTGCACGGTGAAGGCATTCTTGTAATGCGTCACCAGCGTTTCGAGCCGCGCCGCACCGATATCGGGCGGCGCGAGAATGGCGCAGGCCTCGTGCAGGCTGATGCCGACGATGCGGCGCGTGGCATCATAGTCCGGAGGCGGAAGGCCGGTCTCGCGGAAAGCGGCTTCCATGCAGGCCTGGATGACCGCACGGGAATCGACCAGCGTTCCGTCGACGTCCCAGATGGCAAGGCGAAGGTCTGTCGTCCGCTCCGGCATCAGAGGAAGGGCGCCAGCGGATCCCGGCCCGCTTCCTGTTCCAGGAAGCCCAGCGTCTCGAAGGTTTCCTTCATGTGCGGCGGGAGCGGCGCGATGATGACCGTCGGCTTGCCGTGTTCGCGCGGAATGATCAGCGCGCGGGCGTGCAGGTGCATGCCCTCGGCGAGGCCTTGCGGAACTTCGCGGCGGGACTGGTACTTGTAGTCGCCGAGGATGGACGTGTTCATCTCCAGCATGTGGAAACGCAGCTGGTGCATCCGGCCGGTTTCCGGGCGCAGGGCCACCCAGGCGGCTTTCATGCCGGCATGGGAGATGACGTTGTAATCGGTGATGGCGTGGCGGGCACCTTCGACGCCCTGCGCCGAGCGGATCATCCGCTCACGGTCCACATCGCGCCGCTTGGCGGTCGATTTCGGATCATACGGGCGGTAGCCAGAGGGTTCGTCCGGATCCGGAATGCCCTTGATCATCCAGCAGCGGATCTGGCCCATCGGCGGGTTGGGCACGCCGACCGTGATCGCCCAGTAGACCTTGTCCATCTCGCGGCCGCGGAACATGTCCGACAGCTGGGCAGCGGCGCGCGGGTGCTTTGCGATCAGCAGGACGCCGGAGGTTTCCTTGTCGAGCCGGTGGACGAGGACGGGGCGATGCTCGTCTTCACCGTAATAGCCCATCAGGAGGCCGTCGATATGGCGGCCCTGGCCCGAGCCGCCCTGCACGGCAATACCGGCAGGCTTGTTGAGGGCCATCATGTCTTCATCTTCATAGATGATCAGCGACTTGAGGAACTCGCGGTCCTCGGCGCTGGTGCGGGCCGTGTGGTGGGCCTTGGGCGCCATCGTCTCGGTGCTGAAGATCGGAAGGCGGACTTCATTGCCGGCATCGAGGCGCTGGTTGGCCTTGGCGCGCGCGCCGTTGACGCGGATCTGGCCGGTGCGCAGCATCTTTTCGATCTGGCCCTGGGTCAGCTGGACGCGGCGCTTGATCCAGCGGTCAAGCCGGGCGCCTTCTTCCTGCTGGGTGACGGTTTCGGTGATGATCTGGCCGCTCATGCGAAGGCCCTCTTGGCAAGCAGCAGGCCGAGACCGAGCGCGGCGACGCTGCAGCCGACCGACAGGACGATATAGGCGAGCGCCTTGGACGCCTCGCCGGCGCGGATCATGTTGACCGTCTCGAGCGAGAAGGCCGAAAAGGTGGTGAACCCGCCGAGCAGCCCCGTGGCAAGGAACAGGCGCAGGTCCTGCCCCGCGCCCTCGGCCTTGAGTGCCAGCCAGCCCACCAGCATCCCCATCGCGAAACCGCCGAGGACGTTAACCGCAAACGTGGCCCAGGGCCAGGAGGATGGCAGGTGGCGCAGGCCGAGAAGGCCGGCCCCATGGCGCAGCGCTG
>JBGSOU010000470.1:0-1807 GCA_041739025.1 Hyphomonas sp. | reverse complement strand
GGCCTCGTCGATGAAGCGGCGGTGCGCGACCTGCTCGAGAGCGGCCACCTCGCCGGCGCGGCGTTCGACGTGTTCGCGGTCGAGCCGGCGAAGGAAAACGTGCTGTTCGGCGCGAAGAACTTCGTCGCCACGCCCCACCTTGGCGCGGCCACGGTCGAGGCGCAGGAGAATGTGGCCCTGCAGGTCGCCGAGCAGATGGCGGATTATATCCTCACCGGCGCGGTGACCAACGCGCTCAACATGCCGTCGGTGACGGCCGAGGAAGCGCCCCGCCTGAAGCCCTTCGCGGCGCTCGCCGAGAAGCTCGGCTCGTTTGCGGGCCAGATCTCCGACTACGGATATGATGAGGTCGTCATCGAGTATGAGGGCGAGGTCGCAGACCTCAACCGCAAGCCGCTGACCGCCGCGCTCCTCTCCGGCCTGCTGCGCGCCTCGCGCGGGGACGTGAACATGGTGTCGGCCCCGGCGATCCTCGCCGAGAGCGGCGTCAAGCTGACCGAGACCAAGACCGAGTCGAGCCCGATCTATGACAGCCTGATCCGCATCAAGGTGAAAACCAAGGCGACGAAGAATGCGCCGGAAGGCGGCTGGCGTACGCTCGCGGGCGCGCTGATCGGCGGCAAGCCGCGCATCGTCGAAGTGAAGGGCATGGCGCTGGAAGGCGATTTTTCGCCGTTCACGCTTTACGTCAACAATATCGACAAGCCGGGCTTCATCGGCGCCCTCGGCCAGATGCTGGGCGAGGCGAAGGTCAACATCGCGACCTTCCACCTTGGCCGTCAGGCGGCGGGCGGCGAGGCAATCGCGCTGGTCGGGATCGACTCGATGCCGCCGGCCGATGTGCTCGACAAGCTCGATGCCCTGCCGCAGGTTCGCTATTCGAAGGTGCTGAGCTTCTAGGCGTCAGACCGCCGGGGGCTCCTGAAAACGTGTCGCCGGTGCCACCTTGCGCCGGGTTCGTGGTCCCTTGCGGAGTGTACCCGCTTGACGAACGTGGTGCCGGGGCGCGAAGCCTGATGACAGAACAGTCATGAAGGATTGCCCATGCGCCATGCCGTTGTCTCGCTCACCCTCGCGGTCCTGCCTGTCCTCACGGCGCAGGCCGGTCCGGTCGACGAGTTGCGGGTGGGTGTCCTGGTGCACAATGTGTGCGTTCTGGACTGCGACAATGCCGACAAGGAAAGTGGTCCGAACATCAGCGGCGAGATCGTCTTCAAGTCGCCGGAGATCCTCGCCGCCATCGGCAGTCCGCGTCCCTATGTGCTGGCCAGTGTGAATACTGCCGGCGATACCAGCTTCGGCGCTGCCGGACTCCTGTGGTCCTGGCGGTTCGCCGAGGGCTGGGCATTCGAGCCGGGCTTCGGCTATGCGATCCATGATGGCGAACTCGAATTCCGCTATCCGCAGGGCGATCCGCGCAATGATCCCCTTTCGGCCGAGCGGGTCTTCCTCGGCTCGCGCGACCTGTTCCGCACCAATCTGTCGCTGAACCGCGAGATCAACGACACCTGGGGCGTGCAGCTGATGTACGAACACCTCAGCCATGGCCAGATCCTCGCCAATGGCCGCAACCAGGGCCTCGACAATATCGGCGTGCGCGTCACCTACCGCCTCGGCCAGTAGCGCCCTAGAACGCGGCCACGACCTGTTCGAACCGCTGCTTGTCCGTCAACGGACGGCTGGACAGAACCTTGTCATCGCCGGCTGCCCGCACGGGGGAGGGACCGGGGTCCGCCGGCAGGCCGGCGTCCAGCAGGGCGAAGCAATCGAGGATGCCCACGCCGTAGGCTGCCGGCCAGTCCGGCGG
>JBGSOU010000445.1:0-5077 GCA_041739025.1 Hyphomonas sp. | reverse complement strand
GCAAGGGGTTCAGCACGCCTTTGGCGCCGCGCTTGCTCGCCGGCTCGCGCGCGAACCGGTGCAGCACATCCTCGGGCACACGGGATTCTATGGCCTCGAGATCCTTACCGATGCCCGGGCGCTCATTCCGCGCCCTGACAGTGAAGTCGTGGTCGAACAGGCGCTGGCCCTGCTGCCCGCAGACCGGCCGGCGCAGCTGGCCGATCTCGGGACAGGTAGCGGATGCCTGCTGGCGGCCATCCTCTCCCGGCGTCCGAAGACGACGGGGACCGGCATCGAAGCCAGTCCGGCGGCGGCCTCGCTGGCGCGGGAGAATTTCGAGCAACTGGGCTTGAGTGCCCGCGCCCGTGTTTTCGAAGGGCGCTGGTCCGGCTGGACCGGATGGGGCGAGGCGGACCTCGTGATCTCCAACCCGCCCTACATCCCCAGCCGGGACATCGAAGAGCTGGAACCGGAAGTCCGCCGGTTCGATCCGATGGACGCGCTGGACGGCGGCGCCGATGGCCTCGACGCCTATCGGGAGATCATCGGCCTCGGGCGGACCTGGCTGAAGCCCGGCGTCCCGCTGGTCTTCGAAATCGGGCATGACCAGCGCCCGTCCGTGCAGGCCCTGCTCGCCGCCGCCGGGTATTCCGGAATCGGACACCGCCCGGACCTGGGCGGCAACGACCGCTGCGTATGGGGCCTGGCGCCGGGCCCGCCCGGCTGATTTTCTGCTTGTTGGCCAGCCCGTTACACAGTAGAACAAATCGGCGAGGGGCAGTCTGCCGGACAGGCAGATAATGAATGCTGCCTTCGTTCAGGTTCGGTGGAATACGGTTTCGGCCAATCCCCAGAACCTGCCTGCAAGCAAATGACCCATTGAAATTGGCTTGCCGGTGACCGCTGGTTTACGAACACAGGACAAGATCTTTATGAAACGCTCACGCGGTCGCAACAGGCGCCCAGGCGGAAATCAACAGAACGCCTTCAACAATCCGAACCGTCACTTTGAAAGCGTCGGTCCGGACGTGAAGATCCGGGGTTCGGCCCAGCAAGTGCTCGAGAAGTACCAACAGTACGCCCGTGACGCCCATACCAGCGGCGACCGTGTTCTGTCTGAAGCCTACTTCCAGTATGCAGAACATTACCAGCGCATCGTCGCCAAGCAGAACGAGGCGCGCACCCAGCAACAGGGCGGCCAGCCCCAGAACCGCAACAGCAACGGGAATGGCAACGGCAATGGCGGCGGCCCGCGCGATGACCGCGATCCCCGGGGCAACCCGGACCGTGATTCCCGCAGCGGGGGCCATGAAGAGTCAAACCAGGGCTATGACGACCAGGGCGAAGCTGAAGTCGTTACGCAAATGAGCGCGCACCGCAACGATGACGAAGAGTCCGATTCGCTGCGTGTGATCGACGCCGACGATGACCACGAAGATGCCGCCGAGGCCGGCGAAGCCGCCGCGGTGGATCCGCGCGGTGAGCGTTCCGGCGGCGACAAGAACCGCCGTGCCCGCAAGCCGTATCGTCCGCGTGAGGAAGGCGCCGTCCGTGAGGACCGCCCGGCGCGCGAAGACCGTCCTGCCCGCGAGCCGCGTGTTCCGCGTGAACCGGTTGAAGTGGTTTCGGAAACCGATGGTGTGATGAAAACCCTGGCCCGTGGCCGCCGCAAGCCAGCGCCGGAAGAAGGCGCACCCGCCGAGACGACCGACTAGCGCCTTGTCTATCCGCACGGCCCGCCCGGGTGACGAGACTGGTCTTTCCGAACTTGGCCGCCAGACCTTCGCGGACACGTTCGGGGAGCTTTACGCGACTGAAGACCTGTCGAGCTTTCTTGCGTCCAACCACACGCCGCTTCTTTATCGGAGCTGGATAGACGACCCGCAGGTCGACCTCTGGATCCTGGAGGACACAGCTGGCGCCGCGATCGGCTATGCGATTCTGCGCCCCTGCCATCTCCCCGTCGATCCCATGCCGCCCGGCGCGCTTGAACTGTCGCGCATCTACATCCGGGGCTCCGCGCAAGGCGGGGGACGGGGCAGCGCGTTGCTTAACACAGTGCTGGAGCGGGTCGAGGCACGCGGACGCCCGCCGCTGTTCCTGAGCGTGTTCTCGGAGAATGCTGGCGCCCAGCGCCTCTATGCGCGCCACGGCTTTGAACATGTCGGAGAGTACGAGTTCGTCGTTGGCCAGCAACGTGACCGCGAGTTCATCTGGCGCCGCGACTGAAGCGGGCGGCTAAGTAGTTTTCCTGCGACCAGATGCCAGCGCCCCGTCTTTACAGGCGGGGCGTTTCATTTGTGCATGAGTGCTTGCGCCGGGCGAGGCGGCTTCCCAAATCCACTGCAGCCGGGTGCGCCGCCGCTGAGCGGGGCGCGCCTTCCATCCAAGGATTCTGCCTTTTCAAGGGGATGAACCGTCATGAATATCGAACAGTACACAGAGCGTGCGCGCAGCCTGGTCCAGAGCGCGCAGACGCAGGCCCTTGCCGGGGGCCACCAGGTGCTCACCCCGGCCCATGTTCTCAAGGCGTTGTTTGACGACCGTGACCAACTCGCCGTCAATCTGATCCGCGCGAGCGGTGGCCGGCCCGAACTCGCGATCCAGGGCGTTGATGCAGCGCTGGCGAAACTGCCGAAGGTCAGCGGCAATGCCGGCGGACTGAGACTGGAACAATCCGGCGCGAAACTTTTCCAGGAGGCTGAAGCGGGCGCAAAGAAGGCGGGCGACGCGTTCGTCACGGTCGAGCGCCTGCTGCTCGCGATTGCAGGCCTCTCCGGTGACCCGGCCGCCGAGGCGCTGAAGGCGGCGGGCGTGACTCCCAAAGGCCTCGAAGGCGCCATCGCGCAGCTGCGCCAAGGCCGTACGGCCGACAGCCAGAACGCCGAAGAAGGCTATGAGGCGTTGAAGAAATATGCGCGAGACCTGACGAAGGATGCGCGCGAAGGCAAACTCGATCCGGTGATCGGGCGCGACGAGGAAATCCGCCGTGCGATCCAGGTTCTGTCGCGCCGCTCGAAGAACAACCCCGTCTTGATCGGTGAGCCCGGCGTCGGCAAGACCGCCATCGCCGAAGGCCTCGCGCTGCGCATCGTCAATGGCGATGTGCCTGAAAGCCTGAAGGGCAAGAAGCTGCTCGCGCTCGACATGGGCGCCCTGATTGCGGGCGCGAAATTCCGAGGCGAATTTGAGGAACGCCTCAAGGCCGTGCTGACCGAAGTCACGCAGGCCGAAGGCGGCGTGATCCTGTTCATCGACGAGATGCACACGCTGGTTGGCGCCGGCAAATCCGAAGGCGCCATGGATGCCTCGAACCTGCTCAAGCCGGCGCTCGCGCGCGGCGAGCTGCACTGTATCGGGGCGACGACGCTGGATGAATACCGCAAGCATGTGGAAAGCGACCCCGCGCTCGCCCGGCGTTTCATGGCGGTGTTCGTCGACGAGCCGACAGTGGAAGACACGATCTCGATCCTCCGGGGTCTGAAGGGCCGGTATGAGGCGCACCACGGCGTACGCATCTCCGACGCCGCCATCGTGTCGGCGGCCAACCTCTCGAACCGCTACATCACCGACCGGTTCCTGCCGGACAAGGCCATCGACCTGATGGACGAGGCCGCCGCACGCCTGCGCATGCAGGTCGACACCAAGCCCGAAGAACTCGACGAGATCGACCGGCGCCTGATGCAATTGCGGATCGAAGCCGAAGCGCTGAAGAAGGAAAAGGATGCGGCCTCGCAGGACCGCCTGAAAACCATCGAGGTCGAGATCGGCGAACTTGATACGCGTTCCGACGAACTGACCACGGCGTGGAGCGCCGAGAAGAACAAGCTGAAGGGCGCCGCATCGGCCAAGGAACAGCTCGACCGGGCCCAGTCCGACATGGCTGAGGCACAGCGCCAAGGCGATCTCGCGAAGGCCTCGGAACTGAAATTCTCGACCATCCCGGCGCTCGAAAAGCTGATTGCGGAAGTCGAAGCCAAGGGCGACGCCGAGGGCGGCCTCGTCTCGGAAGTCGTCCGTCCCGAGCATATCGCGGGCGTCGTCTCCAAGTGGACCGGCATCCCGGTCGACAAGATGATGGAAGGCGAGCGCGAGAAACTTCTGCGCATGGAAGAATCGCTGCGGGGCCGCGTGGTGGGACAGGAAGACGCGCTGCTGGCGGTCTCCAACGCCGTGCGCCGTGCCCGCGCCGGCCTTCAGGATCCCAACCGTCCGATCGGCTCGTTCCTGTTTGTCGGCCCCACGGGCGTCGGCAAGACCGAACTGACCAAGGCACTCGCAGAGTTCATGTTCGACGATGAAGCCGCCGTGTTGAGGCTCGATATGTCAGAGTACTCCGAGAAACACTCGGTGGCCCGCCTGATCGGTGCGCCGCCGGGCTATGTCGGGTATGACGAGGGCGGCGCGCTGACCGAAGCCGTCCGCAGGCGGCCCTATCAGGTCGTCCTGTTCGACGAGGTCGAGAAGGCCCACCCGGACCTGTTCAACACGCTGCTTCAGGTGCTGGATGATGGCCGCCTCACGGATGGCCAGGGCCGCACGGTGGATTTCAAGAACACGATCATCATCATGACCTCGAACCTCGGCGCCGACGCGCTGGCGAGCGGGGAGGAAGGGGAGCTGTCAGAAGCCGTCCGCGACGAGGTGATGAGCGCGATCCGCCGCCACTTCCGGCCCGAGTTCATCAACCGGATTGACGAGATCGTCTTTTTCAAGCGGCTTGGCCGCGGCGAGATCGACCATATCGTCGATATCCAGATGGGTCGTCTCGAAGGCCTGCTCCGTGAGCGGAAGATGAAGCTCGATCTCAGCCTCGCTGCCCGCAACTGGCTGGCCGCACGCGGATACGACCCTGTCTACGGCGCGCGCCCCTTGAAGCGCGTGATCCAGAAGGAGCTTCAGGATCCGCTCGCGCGGTTGTTGCTGGAAGGCCGCATCCTCGATGGAGAGACCATCCTCGTCGATGTCGAAGGCGACGCGCTGTCGATCAATGGCGTCCCGAACAACTTTGCCAAGGGCCGCTCCGCGTTGAACTGACGCTCAGCGCGGGCCGGGCCGGCTCACCTTCAGGTCCGCCGTCTGCATCGGGGCAGCG
>JBGSOU010000438.1:0-15022 GCA_041739025.1 Hyphomonas sp. | reverse complement strand
AGGCCGCTGCGGCGGCCGTTGCGCTCGTCCAGTCAATCCGGGCCTTGTGACACCGTGCTGTTCGACACCCACGTGAACCTTCACGGCGAAGCCTACGCCGAAGATCGGGAAGACGTGCTCTCGCGCGCAAGAGCGGCGGGTGTGACCCGCTTCATCACGATCTCCGACCGGATCGACAACCTGCCGGCGATCCGCGCCATCGCCGAGGCCAATGACGACGTCTGGTACACGGCGGGCGTCCACCCGCATCACGCGAAGGACTTTACGGAGTTGCGGTCAGAGACGCTGGTCTCGGAAGCCCGCAATCCGCGTCTCGTCGGCATCGGGGAATGCGGTCTCGACCAGCACTATGGGTACAGCGATCTGGATGACCAGGTCCGCTGCTTCCGGGTGCACGTCGAGGCCGCCCGGGCGACACAGCTGCCGCTGGTGGTGCACACGCGCGAGGCGGACGATCTGACGGGCGACATCCTCGAGGAAGAAACCGCAAGGGGCGCGTTTCCCATATTGCTTCACTGCTATACGGGTGGGTCGCGGCTCGCGAGCCGGGCAGGAGAGCTGGGCGCCTACTTCTCCGTTTCGGGCATCCTGAGCTTCAAGGCCGCCCGCGATGTCAGAGAGGTCATCGCCGCCGTGCCTGCGGATCGGGTCATACTGGAAACCGACTGCCCATACCTGGCGCCGGTTCCATACCGGGGACGCCGGAACGAGCCTGCCTACGTTGTTGAGGTTTGCCGGGCCTACGCGGCCCTGATGGGGATGGAGATGGAGGAAGCGGCCGCCATGACCACCCGCAACGCGCTCCAGCTCTTCAAGCGGATCACATGACGGACCCACAGCTGGAAATCCGGATCCTGGGGTGCGGATCGTCGGGCGGGGTCCCGCGTATCGGCAACAACTGGGGCGCCTGCGATCCGTCCGAGCCGCGCAATCGCCGCACCCGCTGCAGCGCCTTGGTCGAGCAATGGAACGAGGCGGGCGAGGCCACCTGCATCCTGATCGACACGTCGCCTGATCTGCGCGAGCAGCTCCTCACCGCAGGCACGACGCGCCTTGATGCCGTCGTCTACACGCACGACCATGCCGACCAGGCGCACGGAATTGACGACGTGCGCGCGCTCGCGATCAGCCAGCGCAAACAGATCCCGGTGCACATGGATGCGGCCACGCATGACAGCCTTGGCGCGCGGTTCAGCTACATCTTTCGCGGTGCAGGCGGCTATCCGCCCATCCTTGCGATCCAGCCCGTCATCACACCTTACCAGGCGTTTGAAATTGCGGGCCCCGGCGGGGCTGTGGAATTCCTGCCGGTCGATATGGAACACGGCCGCATCCGCTGCCTTGGCTTTCGGATCGGCGACGTCGCTTACTGCAATGACGTCAACGGACTGCCGCTGCGCACGATGGAGGCCCTGAAGGGCCTAGATACTCTGGTCATCGACGCATTGCGCTACACACCGCATCCGACGCATGCCCATCTTGAGTTAACGCTGGGATGGATTGCCGAGTTGAAACCCCGCCGCGCGATCCTGACCAACCTGCATGTGGATCTTGATTACCGTACGCTGCTGAACGAGTTGCCAGCGGGCGTGGAGCCGGCTTTTGACGGCATGCGAATCGAGTTTGAAGTCTAGCGGCGACGGAGGGGAGTGGCCCACATGGCCGGCCCCGCGCTCGTCGGCTGCGATCCAACCAGGTCGATGACGACGTCATAACGCGATTGCCCATAATATTGATTATGCGAATGATGGGTCTCTATATGCGCAATGCCTTGGATTTCATGGATTTGCGATTTGGGTGCGCCGTAGTCTGCTGCTCACCGCGCGAGATTTCGGCGCCGCAGCCGCGCCTGACGAAGCCTCCACCGCGAAACGCGATTCACGCTTGCTTAACCGCAAACCCTGTCCCCTTCCCCGGAGCCGAGGGGTCATCATTCCGCCGCGGGCAGAAGTCCGCGGCGGATAAAATCTGCACGCAACCAGACTTCGTCCGGCGCAATCAATTCCGAACGCTTGAAGAGCCCTTTGGCGCCGGCAATCGCGGCGACGCGGCCTTGGCCGTTGAACAAGATCACCGGCGGGCGGCGTTCATTCCCACTCGATCGTGCCGGGCGGTTTGGAGGTGATGTCGTAGACGACGCGGTTGACGCCCTTGACCTCGTTGATGATGCGCGTAGCGACGCGGCCGAGGAACGCGTGATCGTAGGGATAGTAGTCGGCGGTCATGCCGTCGACGCTGGTCACCGCGCGCAAGGCGAGCACAGCCTCGTATGTGCGCACGTCACCCATTACGCCGACCGTATTGACCGGAAGCAGTACGCTGAAGGCCTGCCAGATCTCGTCATACAGGCCGGCCTTCTTGATCTCCTCGATATAGATCGCATCGGCCTTGCGCAGCGTGTCCGCTTTCTCGCGCGTGATCGCGCCGGGGATACGGATGGCGAGGCCGGGGCCTGGAAACGGATGGCGACCCACGAAGGCCTCGGGCAAACCCAGCTCGCGGCCAAGCGCGCGCACTTCGTCCTTGAACAGCTCCCGGAGCGGCTCAACGAGTTGCATCTTCATGCGCGCGGGAAGTCCGCCGACATTGTGATGGCTCTTGATCGTCATGCTCGGACCGCCGCTCACGGACACGCTTTCGATGACGTCCGGGTAGAGCGTGCCTTGGGCGAGGAAATCGGCGCCGCCGATCTTCTTTGCTTCCTCGTCGAACACGTCGATGAAAAGGCCGCCGATGATCTTGCGCTTGGTTTCCGGATCCGTGACTCCCTCCAGTTTGCCCAGGAAGAGTTCGGACGCGTCCACATGCACAAGCGGAATGTTGTAATGCTCACGGAACAGGCTGACGACCTGTTCGCTTTCGCCGGCGCGCATCAGGCCGTGGTCAACATAGACGCAGGTCAGCTGGTCGCCGATCGCCTCGTGAATCAGCACGGCAGCGACGGATGAATCCACGCCGCCCGAGAGGCCGCAAATCACGCGGCCCTTGCCGACCTGCGCGCGGATCTTTTCGACCGCTTCGGCGCGGTAGGCCGCCATCGTCCAGTCTCCCTTCAGACCGGCGACACCGTGAATGAAGTTGCGCAGGATCCTTGCGCCGTGTGTCGTGTGCATGACCTCGGGGTGGAACTGGGTGCCGTAGAAGCGACGCTCAGGGTCTGCAATCACCGCGTAAGGCGCGCCGGGCGACTTTGCGATGACGCCAAATCCTGGCGCCATTTCGGCAACGTGGTCTCCGTGGCTCATCCAGACCTGTTCGGTATTGCCGCCTTCAAACAGACCGTCGAGGAAGGGATCGTTGACCACCGGTTCGATGAAGGCGCGGCCGAATTCGCGGCTGGTGCCGCCTTCGATCCGCCCGCCCAGCTGATGCATCATCACCTGCTGGCCGTAGCAGATGCCGAGCACCGGAATGCCCGCTTCAAAGATGGCCGTATCGGCCATTGGCGCGCCGTCCCAATAGACGCTCGACGGGCCGCCCGAGAGAATGATCGCCTTGGGCCCGTAGGCCGCGAGGAAGTCGGCATTTGCCTTGTTGTAGGGGTGAATTTCGCAATAGACGCCGCTTTCGCGCAGGCGCCGGGCGATCAGCTGGGTCACCTGGCTGCCGAAGTCGACGATCAGGACGCGTTCGTGGATGGCTTGAGTCATGCGGCGCCTTAGCCCGGCGCGGCGGATTCGTCCATATGGCTCAAGCGCGCCGTTCGAGCAGCGCGAAGAAGAAGCCGTCCGTGCCCGACCGGCGCGGGGTCAGGCGCACGCTGCCGGTCGGTCCCCGGAACTTGCGGACGACACTGGCTCCATGCGCCGTGAGCGCGCCGGAAGCGATGGCGGCTTCAGCTGCGTCCCGCTCCGCGAAATGCGGCGCGCCGGCCAGAAACTCGGCCACGCGGTCCTCGTCTTCCTCGATCAGGAAGCTGCACGTGGCATACAACAGCCGGCCGCCCGGCTTCACGAAGGTTGAAGCGGCCTGCAGGATCTCCCGCTGGTCCTGCATGCGCTTCTCGAGCTGGGCCGGTTTGACGCGCCATTTGGAATCCGGCCGCCGCCGCCAGGTGCCGGTGCCTGTGCAGGGCGCATCAACAAAGACGAGGTCCATCTGTCCCACCAGTGGCTCCAGGCTGTTGCCCTCGCTGGGGTGCACCAGTTGCACATTGCTGGCGCCGGACCGCTTCAGGCGCGGGATCAGCGCCGAGAGCCGTTTGCCGTCGATGTCGTAGGCGTGGATCTGTCCCTTGCCTTCCATCTGCGCGGCCAGCGCCAGCGTCTTGCCGCCGCCGCCGGCGCAATAGTCCATGACGTGTTCGCCGGGCCTGGCATTGGCCGCCGCAGCGGCGATCTGGCTGCCGGCGTCCTGCACTTCGACCCAGCCTTTGGAGAAAGCCGGGATGCCTTCAATGCTGTCCTCACGCTCGGTCGGGTCGCGCGCCGGGATATGATACGCATTGACCAACAGTTTGGACGGCTGGGCCTTCACCGATTTCAGCGGCAGCGAGGCCTTCTCCGCGTCGGACTTCAGCGTGTTGACGCGCAGGTCGACATCCGCGCGCATGGCCATCGTCTGGGCTTCGATCACGGCGTCCGGGCCGAACACGCGCTGCATGTGCGGTGTCATCCAGTCCGGATAGTCGCCCTGCACGTGCGGCGCGGCGGACGGGTCTGGCGCCAGGATCAGGCGGCTGCGTTCGTCATTGGTGAGCGGCGTGGGGCCGTGGTCGTCATAGCAGGCTTCCTCGATGTCCCGGGCGTTCCAGTCCCACGCGATGCGCAGCGCACCGAGGATCAGCGCCCGGGCGTCGCCATGGCCCATGTGATGCGCGATGGAATTGCGCCGGCGCAGCGCGTCCAGCACTAGGCCGGAGACCCATGCCCGGTCCTTGGAGCCAGCATAGCGAGCGCGCTTGCCCCAGTCGCGCAAGGCGATCTTGAGCGGCTGGTGGCGCTCCATCACGTCGCGCAAGACCTCGATGGCCGCACTGATCTTGCCGCCTGTGCGCATGGCTCAGTCTCCTGTTGCGATTGTGCGCGTGTTAGCGCCCTATGGCGCCCGTGGAAACTGCAAAGGACTGAAGATGCTGGACATTCACCTTCCTGACGGGATGCGAACAGCCACCCGGGCCGACTGGAAGCGGATCGGCGACGTCACCGGCGAGGCCTTTGCACAGGACCCCGTGAATCTCTGGATATTCGGCAATCCCGAAGCCCTGCCGCCGCTGTTCCGGATCCTTGCCCAGGACATCTACCTGCCGAACGGAATCTGCCATCTGGCGGGCGATGCGGGCGCGACCATGTGGTGCCACTCGGACAGGCTCAAAGGGCTGGGCAACTGGGCGCTGTGGAAGCTGATCGTGCTGCAGGCGTTCAAGGGCGCGCCGGGCAGCATGAAGCGCGGGCTTGGCGCCGCCGAGGCCATGGACCGCGAGCACCCGAAAGAGCCGCACATGTACCTGTTCACCATCGGCACGCGAAAGGCGGCAAGGGGGCAGGGTCTGGGCAAGAAACTGATCCAGCCGATGCTGGACGCAGCCGACCGGGCCGCCCTGCCCTGCTACCTTGAGAACTCGAACCCGGCAAACACCGGCTTCTATGTCAGCCACGGCTTCGTGCGGATGAAGCTGTTCGAGCCAGGCCCCGGCGGGCCACCGCTTGAGGCGATGTGGCGCGAGCCGCGCAAACTGCTTTCGGAATCACCAACTAGGAGCGCATCTTTGGAATGAGGCCGGTACGGCCGTGCTCGACCGCTGAAGCCATCGGCGCCGGGTCGTAGTTAGCCGGCAACAAATCGAAGATCAGGTGATACCGGTCCTTTGTTCCAAGATGGCGTACCTCATGAAATTTCTGATTGTTTAACTCAAACGCGTAACCCGTTTCAAAAACAAACGGCTGGTCATCGATGTAAAAAACAACCTCTGGCCAAGTAATCAGCGGCAGATGAATACGGTGACTGGCCCGCAACAAAGGAGAGATATCCTGATGTCGGCCAATCGTGCCACCCGGTAAGAGTTTGGCAATCTGGCAACGCACTACGGTGGCTCCCGAGGGGTACATCGCGCAAATATCTTCAATAATGGGCTGCACCACTTCATTGAACCAATCATAACCTGCTCGCCGGGAAACATCTTCCTGCCGGATCCGGCGGTTATGCGGCATGTAGAGTGCGTTCGTGTAGTACAGAAAGATTGAGCGCGTGGGTCGAGGCCCCGTCAAGGCGCTGCGCAGATCGTCCTCACTGTCCCACAGGGCCTCATCGACAGCCAAGACCCGGCGCACGAGGGTCGAAACGTCGACTCGCTTCAACATGCGGTGGGAAAGCCCGAAATCCATTCAATTTTACTCAGCCAAAGTCTAAGTTATAGGCGGTTCTGCAAGACCTGCACAAGGGAACCCGATCTTGATCATTTCGCACCGCCATCAGTTCATATTCTTCGCCGTGCCAAAGACCGCCACCCACGCCATCCGCCGAGCGTTGCGAGTTCATCTCGGCGAGACAGACGAGGAGCAGGTGCAGCTCTTTATCCAGAAAACGATGCCCTACCCAGACATCGCGCGCGTTCACCACGGACACATCCGCTGGAACGAATGCAAAGCCGCGGTCGCGCGAGAGGTCTGGTCCGGCTATTTCAAGTTCGCGATTGTGCGCAACCCTTGGGAGCGGTTCGTTTCCTATTGCGCTTTCATGCATCGCCATCAGCGAGAGTTTCAGCGGGATCCGCAAGGTACGATGCACGCCGTTCTTGATGCGCCGGAACATCGACAGCGCATCGTTTTCCAGCCGCAAGCAGAGTTCTTGTGCGACCCAGCGGGGCAGATCATGGTCGATTTTGTTGGCCGCCACGAAACACTGCAGGCAGACTACGACTCTATCTGCAACCGCATCGGCATTCCAAGTGAACAGCTCGGCCGTGCCAACGAGTCCGATCACGGCCCATGGCGCGATTACTACGACGATTTGCTGAAGATGCGTGTCGCAGAACTGTATGAACGGGACATAGAAATCTTCGATTTCAAATTCTCTTCCCCGCGTCAGCCCCTCGGCAGCGAATAGTTCGGCGACTCGCGGGTCATCATCACGTCGTGGACGTGGCTCTCCTGCAGGCCGGCGCCGGTGATCTGCACGAACTGCGCCTTCGCGTGCAGCTCCGCAATCGTCTTCGCGCCAACATAGCCCATCGCCGCGCGCAGGCCGCCGACCATCTGGTGGATGATCGGGCCGAGCGCGCCCTTGTACGGCACCTGCCCCTCAATGCCTTCCGGCACCAGCTTGTCGGCGGCGGCATCCTTCTGGAAGTACCGGTCGGCCGAACCGCGTGCCATCGCGCCGAGTGAGCCCATGCCCCGGTAGGCTTTGTATGAGCGGCCCTGATACAGGAACACTTCGCCCGGGCTCTCCTCGGTGCCGGCAAACATCGAGCCCATCATGGCCGTGGAGGCCCCGGCGGCGAGCGCCTTGGCAAAGTCGCCGGAAAACTTGATGCCGCCATCGGCAATTATCGGGACGCCCGACGCTGCGGCCGCGTTGGCGCAATCCTCAATTGCCGTAAGCTGCGGCACGCCGACACCGGCGACGATGCGCGTGGTGCAGATGGAGCCCGGGCCAATGCCGACCTTCACCGCGTCCGCGCCCGCATCGATCAGCGCGCGCGTGGCTTCCGCCGTTGCGACGTTGCCCGCGATGATCTGCACGGCGTTCGAGATTTTCTTGGCACGCAGGACCGCGTCCGCAACCGCCTTCGAGTGACCGTGCGCCGTGTCGATGACCACGACATCGGCGCCTGCAGCGATCAGTGCTTCGGTGCGCTCGAAGCCTGCATCACCCACCGTGGAGGCTGCGGCGACGCGCAGGCGGCCCGCAGGATCTTTCGCGGCGAAGGGATTGAGCGAGGCCTTGTCCATGTCCTTGACGGTGAGCAGGCCGATGCACCGGCCATTGTCGTCAACGATCACGAGGCGCTCGATCCGGTGCTTGTGGAGCAGGCGGCGCGCTTCCTCGATCGGCGTGTCGATCTTCACGGTGACGACTTCGCGGGTCATCAGGCTCGCCACCTTTTCGTTGGCATCCTCGGCAAAGCGCGTGTCGCGATTGGTGACGATGCCAACCACCTTGCCGTTCTGCTCGACGACCGGAATGCCGGAGAAACGTGTGCGCTGCTTCAACTCGCGCAGCTCACCAAGCGTGGCCGTGGGGGCGATGGTGATGGGGTTCATCACGACGCCGCTCTCGTACTTCTTCACCATCGCCACTTCGCCGGCCTGCTGTTCGATGGACAGGTTGCGATGAATGACGCCGATGCCGCCGGCCTGGGCCATGGCAATGGCGAGGCGCGCTTCGGTCACCGTATCCATCGCTGCAGAGAGGAGGGGGATGTTCAGCGCAATCGCCTTCGTGAGGAAGGTCGAAACGTCTACTTCCGAAGGCATGACCTCGCTGGCGCCGGGCTGCAGGAGCACGTCGTCAAACGTAATGGCTTGTCGGATTTTCATGTCGGGAGCTCCCTTTTTGGCCTAGTAAGGGAGTCGTGCGGGCTTGTGAAGCCCCTTCCCCCGCCGGCTGCTGCAGAGCTGCTTTGACAGGACGCGCGGCGCACTCAATACAAGCCAGATTAGTTGCATCTGTAACCATCTAGCCCTGGGGAGGAAGTTTGATGAACTTGTCAGATTATGGATTGAGCATCGAGCGCGGGTTTCTGGCCAGCTTTGACCCGGCCAGCGCTGCCCTGCCCGCCGAACTGCAACCCGCCCGCGAGATGGCGCTGCGCCTGCCGCAACTGATTCCGACCGGGCACCTGCGCAGCTTCCTCGACACGCTGCCAAACCTGGACCTCGCCGCATTTTGCGCCAGCGCCAGCGAGGCCGAGCTGCGCATCGCGATGCTGCACTACAGCTTCCTGGTGCAGGCCTATGTCTGGGGTGAGCCTGCCGCCCCGGCGCGCTTGCCGGCCTGTCTGGCCGTGCCGATCTGGCAGATTGGGCAGGCCATCGGCCAGCCGCCCCTGCTGCCCTATTCCAGCTACACCCTCGAAAACTGGAGCCGGTTTGACCCGGCCGGCCCCATCGACCTTTCGAACATTCATACGATCCAGCCTTTTGAAGGCGGAATGGACGAAGCCTGGTTCATCCTGGTGCACGTCGCCATCGAAGCGCGGGCCGGCGAGATGCTGCTGGAAGCCACCCGGCTTGTCAGCGCTGCGAAAACGGAAGACAGCGCAGAGATCGCCCGTACGCTGGCCGCGATGAGCGCCGTCTGGGACGATGTGAATGCGATCTTCGACCGGATGCCGGAGCGCTGCGACCCGTACATGTATTTCCACCGCGTCCGGCCATGGATCCATGGCTGGAAAGACAATCCGGCGCTGGGCGAGGGGCTCGTGTATGAGGGCGTCGCAGAGACCGGCGGCAAGCCTCAGGCCTTCCGGGGACAGACGGGGTCGCAATCGTCGATCGTGCCGGCCATGGACGCGCTGCTGGGCATTGGTCACGCCGGTGATCCGTTGCGCGCGTTCCTTGATGAACTGCACGCTTACCGTCCGCCCCAACACCGGCGCTTCATCGATGATTTGCGCGCGCACAGCGTTGTGCGGGGCGTTGTCCAGAAACTCGGGAATGCCGAGATCCGCGACGGGTACAACGACAACATCCGCAAGCTCGCGCGCTTCCGGTCGCGTCATCTCGAGTATGCGGCGACCTACATCAACCGGCAGGCCTCAACCGCAGCCGGCAACGACCCCGATGTTGGCACCGGCGGCACGCCGTTCATGCGCTACCTGAAGAAACACCGCGACGAAGCCGAGGCGCATTTGCTCTGAAGACGACTTGGTACGCCAAACTCTGCGCCCGAGCCGGCGCATGTTCGCGCGAAAGGCCCTCCACAAACAGTCCACCCGCCGTTGTGGACTAGTCCACGCAAAGCGTGTGCGCGATCATGCCGTTCTCGACGACGGTCCGGCAGCCGAACCGGGCATCGGTGACCTGGCAGGTGCCCGAAACCGTCGCGCCAGGCGGAAGCTCGGTCTCGCCTTCATAACGGCACTCGCCTGCGCAGTCCTCCTTGCCCGCGCAGGCCTTGCCGGCGTCGGCGAAGGTCTGCACGCAGTTTTCCCACTGCAGCTTGCCACTGGCCACAATCTCACCTCCGAGGGCCGCGCAGGCCGCCCGCTCGTCAGGCGTGGCCTTCGGGCCCGCAAACGTGAGCCGTTCATAGCTCGCGCCCGGAGCAGCAGCCTCCCCCTTCCCTGCGCCAGACAGCGAGCAGGCGGGCAGAGCGAAGAGGGCGAGGCAAACGAGGGCGGTTTTCATCCGGGGAACCTTTCAAACGCCGGAACGCCGTCCGGGATGTGGTGGAAGCTGGGAGCGTCCGCCGTTTGCAGGATGAGTTGCGGCTGACCGAACACACTCGTGTCATCGAGCGATCCGACCTTCAGGATAACCGCCTGCGCGAGCGCCGGCGCGCGCGTCAGGATCGGCGTGCCGCAGGTGCCACAGAATTCACGCGTGACGGCGTGCTCGAGGTCGGCACGCTTGAAGGCTTTCGGCGCGCCCTTGGTGTAGCGGAAACCCGCTGCCGGCATTGCCATGAAATCATTTGCCTGCCCGCCCGAGATGTACTGACATTCACGGCAATGGCACTCGGCCTTCATGATCGGTTCACCGTCCGCTTCGTAGCGCACTTCACCGCAGTAGCATCCGCCTTCGAGTTTCATTTCTTTCCTCCCTTGAAGCCTTTGGCGACGACATAGATTTCGGGGCTTCCGGCCCGGCTGGCCGGCGGTTTGATGTGTTTCACGGTCTGGAAATGCGCTTTCAGCGTCACCAGCAAGTCGCGCGTGGTGCCGCCCTGAAAGACTTTCGAACAGAACGCGCCGCCCGGCGCGAGGTGGGCGACGGCAAACTCGACCGCCAGTTCGACGAGCGCGACCGTGCGCAAGTGATCTGTCTGCTTGTGGCCGGTTGTGTTGGCGGCCATGTCCGACAGGATCAGGTCCGGTGGGCCGCTGAGCGCCGACAAAACCTTCTCGACGTCGGCCGGGTCATTGACGTCGCCGAGGACGATGGTCGCCCCATCAACGGGTTCGAGTGGCAGAAGGTCGATCCCGACAATCTCGCCGGCGCCCTTGTGCAGCGCGACCTGAAGCCATCCGCCCGGCGCGCAACCCAGGTCGATCACGCGCTGTCCGCGTTTGAGGATATGGGTCGACTCGTCGATCTCCAGCAGCTTGTAGGCGGCCCGGGAGCGATAGCCGGCATCCATCGCCTTGCGCACATACGGGTCCTGCAACTGCCGCTCGATCCATTTCTTCGAGCTTTCGGTGCGGGCATTTCGCGCGATCACCTTGCGTTCGGTCATGCTGCGCCCGGAGCCGGCCTTTTCGGTGGTCGGCTTTTTCCAACGCCGCTTTTCTTCATCCGACATCGCCAACTCCGACCTGTGTCTTTCGCTTCTTGGGGCGCCGCCGCCGTTGCGGCCGGCTCCCGTGCATCATCGACAATAGAACGCCTTCCCGCAGACCGCGATCAGCAACGCGCAGTTTGTGCGCGTCGAACACTTCCCAGACCGCTTCCATGATGGCGCAGCCTGCCAGCATCAGGGGCGCCCGTTCTTCGCCGATCGTCGGAAGCTTCGCCCGGCCGGATACGCCGAGTTCGCGCAGCAGCCTCATGGTCGCCATGCCGTCGGCCCGTGACAGCCAGCTTCCGTCCACCTTGTCCCGCCGATAACGGTCGAGCTTGAGGTGAACGCCGGCAAGGCAGGTGACCGTGCCGGAAGTGCCGATCAGGTAGCCGTCATCCTCCGCCAGCCGCTGCGCCACGCTGTCAAGCGTCGGCCAGGTGCGCACTTCGGCGCGGGCCCGCTCCAACATGGCCGGCCAGGCGGCGACCTCATCCTCGAGGTCAAAGGCTTCGGACAACGTCACGACGCCGACCTTGAGGCTCGTCCAGTCCATGATCGGCGCGTCGCGCAGGATGCCTGCGAGGCCGCCCGACTTGATCGCCCGGGCATCGACCAGCGAGAGTTCGGTTGAGCCACCCCCGACATCGACGACAAGAACCGACCGGGTGTCAGACTCGATCAAGTCGTAGCATCCAATGGTTGCGAGGCGGGCTTCCTCCTTCGCGCCGATCACCTTGAAGGTCAGCCCGGTCTCCGACTGAACGCGGCGAATGAACTCGGCGCCGTTGGTCGCCTTACGGCACGCTTCAGTGGCGATGCAGCGGACCCGGCCAACGCCATGCTGTTTCAGCTTGTTGCGGATGACATGCAGCGCACTCATCGCCCGCTCCACAGCCGCGTCCGAGAGCCGGCCGGAATCATGGAGCCCCTCGCCCAGACGGGCAATCTGCGAATAAGAATCGACCACGCGGAACGACTGGCCACGGGGTTCCGCGACCAGCAACCGGCAGTTATTCGTGCCCAGGTCGACAGCCGCATAGAGCGGCCGCGCCCTCTGGGAACCGGGCGGACCGCGCCTGCGGCCGCCAGTTCCTTCTTTTTTGTCAGCCATAGTGTGGCCCGAAATACAAACTTGAGGCATTCTGTACCACAGGAGCGGACAATGACCAGTAGACGTGGACCTTCTGCCTGGTTGCGTGCCTGGTTTGGCCGCAAGCCCGCGCCGCCGCGGGAGACTCTGGTGCTGACCGACCGGGTCGATGAACGCTATCACTACGGTTCGATTTCGAAGCACATCGCCAAATTCCAGATCGGGCAGGTTGTCCGCCATCGCATTTTCGCGTTCCGGGGGATCATCTTCGACGTCGATCCGCAATTTGCCAACACCGACGAGTGGTATGAATCGATCCCTGAAGAGGTTCGCCCCCGCAAGGACCAGCCATTTTACCATCTGTTCGCGGAGAACGACCGGACGCATTACATCGCGTACGTCTCGGAGCAGAACCTGGTGCCGGACGATTCAGAACTGCCGCTGAGCCATCCCGACATTCCCGAATGGTTCGATCTGACCGGGCGGGGCACCTACGAGTTGAAGAAACACTCGACCAACTGAAAGGCCGGGGCAGGGCCCCTGCCCTAGTTTGCGATCTGGCCGGCGTCGTGTTCGCCCGACAGGATCGCGGCAACCTCGTCCCAATGCGCCAGGGCCTCGATGTCGCCCAAGGCGGCAACTTCTGCGGCACGAAGGGTCGCGATCACGACCGCATCTTCGCCATACTGCCGAAACAGCGCGGCGGCGACCTGGGCGGCCTGGGTCATGCGCCGTTCCTCGAACGGGCAATCGTGGAAGTGGTCGAATGGCCCGGCACGATCGGGACAACAACAACTTCCCCGCCCCGCGCCTCGACAAAGTCTGCGCCTACGATGGTGTCCCGGGTATAGTCGCCGCCCTTGATCAGCACATCCGGTTTCAGGGCCATGATCAGGTTCAGCGGGGTATCTTCCTCAAAGATCACAACACCATCGACCGATGTCAGGCCGCACAGAACCTGGGCGCGCGATGCGGCATCGTTGACCGGCCGTTCGGGCCCTTTCAGCCGTTTGACGGACGCGTCGGAATTGAGACCGACGACCAACCGGTCGCAACGGCTGCGGGAGTCCTCCAGCACGCGAATGTGGCCAGGGTGGAGGATGTCGAACACGCCGTTCGTGAAACCGATCCTGAGCCCCCCTTCCCGCCAGCGTTCGATCTGGCCCACCATAGCATCGACTGAAAGCGTGCCCGCTTTGCGGGACCATTGCTCCAATGCGGCTGTATCCAGCAGTTCGGCAGCCGAAACCGTTGCCGTGCCAGATTTCCCAACCGCGATGCCAGACGCCAGAATCGCAAGTTCGACGGCCTCGTCGAGGCTGGCGCCAGCCACGACGGCCGTCGCGAGGGCGGCCAGGCTGGTATCGCCTGCGCCCGACACATCGAATACCTCCCGGGCCTTGCCGCTGACATGGCCGATCAGTCCGTCTTTCGAGACATAGGACATGCCCTGAGCCGCGCGCGTGACGATCACGGCCCGTGCCGGAAGTTGCGCCTGTGCCGCCTCCAGAGCCCGCTCGATTTCGGCAGTGGAACCGGTCGGCAGGCCGACGGCGGACGCAAGTTCGCCCGCGTTGGGCTTCAGGATGTCGACAGCGCCGTAGCGGGTGAAGTCCTTGCCCTTGGGATCGGCAATCACGGGCAGGCCGAGCTTTTGGGCGCCGGTGAGGACCGCCTCGATCACAGCCGGTGAGAGCAGGCCCTTGGCATAGTCCGACATCAGGACCGCCGAAACGGTGGGAAGGACCGTGCCGATCTCGGCGATCAGGGCGCGTTCACTATCGGCGCCGGGCGGGCCGGCTTCTTCAGCATCGAGCCGGAGCAATTGCTGGCCGCCGGCCACCATCCGAGTCTTGAGTGTCGTCGGACGTCCCTTGAGGGTAACCAGTTGGGCTGAAATGCCAGGAGACTGGTCCAGCAGGGCTGCCAGTTCGCGCCCCGCTTCATCATCGCCCACGGCGCC
Source organism: Hyphomonas sp. (assembly GCA_041739025.1). Taxonomy (GTDB): domain Bacteria; phylum Pseudomonadota; class Alphaproteobacteria; order Caulobacterales; family Hyphomonadaceae; genus Hyphomonas. Next base: position 584 of record JBGSOU010000438.1, on the reverse strand, counting down.
GACAATGATCGCTTCGAGGCCCAGCGAAGCGAGGTTGCGTGCGACATTGGCCGCGCCGCCCGGCATGCTGGCGGCGCGCGATTGGCGCAGGACCGGTACAGGCGCTTCAGGGGAAATGCGCTCGACAACCCCGTAGACGAAGCGGTCCAGCATGACATCCCCGACGCACAAGACGCGCTTGTCACGGGCGGCTTCTACGATCTGGCGAAGACGGGCAGGCTGCATGCAAGGCGTACTCCGGGCTGGGGCGGGGTATAGCGGGCTGCTGGCGGGCTTGAAAGTGCGGCCAGGCAGACCGGGTTGATCCAATGGCCCGGCCGGGGCGTATTGAACCAAACCAGAAGACAGGATTCGACCCGTTTTAATGTCAGTTTCGGCCCCTACCATCGTCTGGTTCCGTGAAGACCTGCGCCTGTCCGACAATCCGGCCCTCTCCGCTGCCGTAGCGGCCGGCGGGCCAGTCATCAGTGTCTTCATCCGCGAAACCGGGGTGGACGATGCGCGGCCGATGGGCGCCGCGGCGCAATGGTGGCTGGACAAGAGCTTGCGAGCGCTGGCGCTGGCGCTGGAGTCCCGGGGCAGCC
>JBGSOU010000427.1:0-6301 GCA_041739025.1 Hyphomonas sp. | reverse complement strand
GTCATCCAGCCATAGAAGGCCTGCAGGAAGCCGATGTCCTGTGCGGCATCGCCGAGCGGCGCGAGCCCGATAAGCGCATGCGTGTGGGCGGCGAAGCTGTCGCGGTAGGCTGCCTCATACGGGACGAGGGCTGCCGCGAGGTTCTCGGCGTCCGCGAGGAGGAGCAGGGCCGAGGCGAGCTGCTGCAACGCCCAGGCGCCCTGGACGGGTTGCCGGCCGAACCGGTAGAGCCCGTTCTGGTCGAAATACGCGGCGGTGAAGTTCGGGTCCGACTGCGCCAGGAAGCGCCACGGGCCGAAGTCAAACGTCTCGCCCGTGATGTTGAAATTGTCGGTGTTCATGACGCCGTGCACGAAACCCGCGGCCATCCACTCACCGATCATCTTGCCCGTGGCGATGGCGATCCGCTCCAGCAACGCGCAGGTCTTGCGGGCGATGTCCGGATCTTCGGCGGAGGGATGGAATTCGGCCACGCAGTAATGGACCAGATCAGCCATCGCGGCGCGGTGATCGAGCCAGGCGCAGCGCTGGAAGGTTCCAAAACGCACATGGCTGTGGGAGAGCCGCACGAGGATCGAGCCGCGGGCCGGCGAGGGTTCGTCATTGCGCTGCAACGCCTCCCCCGTTTCCACAAGACTGAAGGCCTTGGAGGTGTTGACGCCGAGGGCCTCGAGATACGTGGCGGCGAGGATCTCGCGCACCCCGCCCTTCAGCGTCAGGCGGCCATCGCCGGCGCGGGACCAGGGCGTCTGGCCGGAACCCTTGGTGCCAAGATCCAGCAGCCGGCCCGCCGGGTCGCGCAGCTGCGCAAACAGGAAGCCGCGCCCGTCGCCAAGATCCGGATTGTACGTGCCGAACTGGTGACCGTGATACCGCATGGCGAGGGGCTGCGGCAGGTTTCCCGGGAGGGGGCTGAAACGCGCAAAATGGTCCATCCAGGCCGCCTCCGACAGGCCGCCTAGCCCCACCGCGCCGGCCCAGCGTGGGTTGCGCCAGCGCAACACTGCCCGCGGAAAAGATGCGGGCGAAACCGGATCGGCAAATTTCGCCGCGAGGTTCAGGAAGGGTGCTATCTGCATTCCGTTTTCGAACTCACTTGTGTTTTCGGCCTTACGCAGCGGAATGGGCCGTTTTGGCGCCCTCAAATCCCCAGTGGGTTCCAATTCGGGATGCGGCGACGCAGCACACAAGACCTCTTTGCGACCCGTTTCAGTCGCATAAGGATGGTCGCCGGTCACAAATATGACAAGCGGTAGAAGCTTGCGGAAGACCGTAATAGTTTCGGGAGGAAACGAATGAAAACTTTCAAAGGAATGCTGTTTTGCGCCTCAGCCATTGCGCTGGGCGGCAGTTTTGTTGCGCATGCCCAAGAGGCAGATGACGGCGAGCGCAAGCTCGGCACTGTCACGGTCACCGGCTCATTCATCCAGGGTACGCCGGAAGATGCGGCCCTGCCGGTCGATGTGCTCAGCGCTGAAGACCTGAGACTCGAGGGCAACCCAAGTTTGACCGAGATGATCCGCAACCTCGGCCCGTCTTCCGGCGTCGATGGCCAGACCAACCAGTTTGCCTCGAACGGCCTTGAGGGCACGTCGAACGTCAACCTGCGCGGCCTCGGTCCGGCCCGTACGCTGGTGCTGATCAACGGGCACCGCCAGACCTACTCGCCCTTCGCCGTTGGCGAACAGGCACAGCTGTTCGTCGATACCAACATGATCCCGAAGGCCGCCATTGGCCGGATCGAGGTCCTTAAGGACGGCGCAGCAGCGCTCTACGGTTCGGACGCCATCGCGGGCGTCGTGAACTTCATCACCCGGGATGACCTCAAGGGTCTTGAAGTCTCTGGATCCTTCTCGACTTGGGATGGCAACGAGGACGGCGATTATGATGCGTCCATCGCTTACGGCATCCAGGGCGGAGACTGGAGCTGGGTGACTTCGGCCGGGTATCAGTACCAGTCCGAAGTGTTGTTCAATGAAAAGGATTGGGCAATTCCGGACATCACCGAAAATCCGGTGGCCGGCTTCTCGTCGTTGTCCAACCCGGGCCGGTATGTGGCCCTGAGCGCACTTGGAGCTCCGGCTGGCGCAGCGATTGATCGCGGCTGTGCGAACACAGGCGGTGTAACCAACCCGGCCAATGGCCAGTGCTATTTCCAGTTCACGCAGTTCGACAACCTGCAGGAAGAGACGAAGCGCTATCAGGTCTTCTCGGAATACAACCGTACCCTGAGCATCGGCGACCTTCACCTTGAGGCGCTGTGGGGCAAGTCGGAAGTTCCGTCCTGGAACACGTCGCCGTCCTATCCGCCGCAGGTGTTGACGAGCCAGTTCGTGCCCGCCAGCCATCCCGGCCTCCAGCAGTACATTTCGGACTATCCGGCTGATGCTGTTCTCGGTGCCGGTGCCGGCGCGCTCTATATCGGCCGGACTTTCGGCTGGGGAGGGTTTCCCGGAACCGGATTCTCCCAGGAAGGTTCGCGCGAGCATGAAACCTATCGTCTGGCCGCAGGCCTGAAAGGCGATTGGGAAAATGGCGTCAATTATGACCTGAACGTCGGCTATTCAAACGCCAAAGCGAAGTCCCAGACCAATGATACCTATATCGTTGGCCTGACGGCGGCCCTGCGCGGCTTCGGCGTATGTACAGATCCGATCACGGGCTTTGACCCGGCGACGGGGACGCAGCCCTGGGCCGCTGGCTATGCCGGCGCTTTGACCGCAGGCGGCGGTACGTGCGAGTACTATAACCCCTTCTCGAACGCGATCGCTACAAATGCCGTCACCGGAACGGCCAACCCGGACTATACGCCGGGCCTGGAAAACACCGCCACGCTCGCCGACTGGATCACGGACTTCGGCTCGGATGTGGAGGTCACCAACGACCTGCTCGTGTTTGACGCGGTCTTTTCTGGAGCGAGTGGCATTCAGGCCAAGGGAGGAGAAGTCGGCTGGGCTGCAGGCGCACAGTTCCGCGAGGAAAGCCGCAAGACGGACCCGAGCGATCTGACCAACCTCGCCCTCACGCCGGGACCGGGCGGAACGGGCGCGTTTTCGTTCCTTGCGGGCACCACCGCAGCGGACGCGGAACAGACGATCTTCGCCGTGTTCGGCGAACTGCAGGTGCCACTCTACGACAACCTCAACATCCAGGTCGCGACCCGGTACGAGGATTACGGCGGCGAGATCGGATCGACCTTCGACCCCAAAGTGGCGGCCAAATGGCAGGCAACCACCAACCTGGCCTTCCGCGGTTCAGCCCAAACCTCGTTCAAGGGGCCGACCCTGAACCAGCTGTCCGGTGTCGGAACCACACTGCAATTCGTCACGCCGGCCAGCGCCTTCAAGGCGGTGGACCAGTTTGGCAATCCAAGCCTGTCACCGGAATCGGCATTCAGCTATAACTTCGGTGCGATCTTCCAAACAGGCAACTTCAATGCCTCGCTGGATTATTACAGCTTCGACTTCTCCGATCCGATCATCGTGGAAGAGCAGTCGAACATCGTGGCCGCCGCCGTTGCAGCACTTGCAACAGCGACCACCGATGATGACGCCGTGCTGACGCGCATTACTTTCTCGGACAACAACAGCGACGGCCTGTCGACCGCGAATGAAATTTCGCGGATCCGGACAAACGTCGTCAATGGCCCGGATATCCAGACCTCGGGTATCGACCTGCGGATCAACAATACCTGGGAAGGCCTGATTGCCGGAGGCGATCTGACCATCGGTCTCGATGGCACCTACGTCATCGAATACCAGGTTGATCCGTATTTCGTGGAAGGTGTTTCGATCGGGGGCGGTGACTATGCCGGCCAGTTCAACCGTTCGAACTTCACCCGCTCGTTGCCCCAGACCAAGGCCAACCTGTTCGGTAACCTTGACCTCGGCGCCCACAATGTGCGCGCCGTTGTTCGCTACATCAGCAGCTATGATGACGAACGCGGCACGCCGAGCCTGACGGGTGCCTTCACCGGCGATCCGTCGCAGATCGACAGCCAGACCACGCTTGACCTGTTCTACAACTGGCAGGCGCCAATGGACTTCGATTTCGGCCTCTCGGTGGTCAATGCCTTCGACCAGGATCCGCCGTCTGCCTATTTTGACACGGCTTACGATCCGTACACCCACAACCCGTTCGGTCGTACGATCAAGGTCAGCGTGACCAAGCGCTTCGGCGCCGGCAGCTAACCGGATCGGACAACACACAAAACAGACGGCCCCCGGAAACGGGGGCCGTTTTCTTTTGCGTCGACGTGCAATCAAGACGGGGGTGCGCTTCAGCCCCGGATCGTGAATTCGATGCCGATGGTCCGGCCTGGCTGCAGAGGCTGGAAGGTGCCGGCGGCGGGGTTCGGATCGAACACGTCATTGGTGCCGTCGGACAGGTTCTGGCCGCCCGGCACCAGCGGGGCGAACACGCCACCGAACGGCAATTGCGTGTCGCCGCCCGAGACCACCTCGTCGAGCAGGTTCTTTCCGAACAGCGAGACCGAGACGCCGTCAAACGGCGTGTTCCAGGTGAAGTTCGCGTCAACCATGTCGGCTTCGTTCACGTAGCCGAAATTATTGTCCGTGTACGCAAACGCGTCGCGGTGCTGGAAACTGATGCGCGAGACCAGCGCGCCGCGATCTGCAAGGTCGAGATCGTGCAGGACGCCGAAGCCGTACGTCACCTCCGGCACGCGGGGCAGGGCGAGGGCGAGGTCTTCCGCCCCCACAGAGCCGTTGCCCGAGATGTCGAAGATCACATGGGTGTACTCGGCGTCGAGCACGCCGACATTGGCCGTCAGCAGCAGGTTTCCGGTGAGGGCGTAACGGCCTTCTGCTTCGAAGCCGAGGATTTCGGCGTCGGCGGTGTTGACGATCGTCTGGGCGACGCCCGAAGACGGCGAGGACAGGTTCAGCTCGCGCTGCATGTCCGTGATGTCGTTGAAGAAGACGGCCGCGTTGAGCTGTCCCTTGCGGTCGGCCGTTTCAGTCTTGAAGCCGAGCTCATAGGTATTGACGCCTTCCTCATCGACTGCGCGGCTTGAGCCGGCCGGGAAGAGGGCTTCGAACGCAACCGGTGTCGAGATCCGGAAATTGTAGCCGCCCGACCGCACGCCTTGGGTATAGTGACCATAGATCTGGGTGAGCTCGCCCGGCGTGTACTGGAAGCCGATCTTCGGGTTGAGGTTTGACCAGTCCTGCGAGTCGGTGAAGCCGTTCGGTTCGCCCACGGGCACAAGGGGATTGAGGCCGCCGAGCGGGTTGGTTCCGGTCGTCGGGCAGGTATTGTCGATGACCGAGCAGGCGGGCCGTGGCCGGACATAGGTGATGTTCGCGGTTTTCTCTTCCGTTCCGTAGCGCAACCCGAAGATCCCGGTCCATTTGTTCGTGAACGCATAATCAAGCTGACCAAAAATTCCGTATACGGTATGGTCTTGGCGACCGCCGCCATAGTAGTCGTCCGTCGAGGCAGTCGGCAGGATCCGGCGCTCGGAATATCCGATTTCCTGGTTGAACCAGAACAGGCCAGTTGTGACCTCGGCATGACCGAACGTGCCAGCATATCGCAGCTCGTTTGAGATTTGTTCCTGCGCCACCTGAGTCGGCGAGTGGAGAAGGGTCAGCGGAAGGGAATCGATGTCGGCATCGTTCGCCGCGTCGAAGTCCCGGTAGCCGAAGATATTGGTGATCCGGCCATTGCCGAAAGCGACGTCATAGTCGGCGCGCAGCGAGCCAAAGGTCGTGTCGGCCTTGTACGATCCGACATTGTTGACGGCGAGATCGAAATTGTCGCGGCTATAGACGCCGGAATTCTTGGCGGCCGGCCCGTCGGCCTGCGTGGTGAAGGATTCGAGCTTTCCGAGCAGCGTGAAATCATCCGACGGGGTGTATTCAAGCGCGCCGCGCACGATGAATGTCTGGGCTTCGCCGATGTTTGAATTGTCGGACTTGTTGTTGAAGTAGCCTGAATCATAGCTGTAATAGGCGCCGATCTTGCCATTCAGCCGGCCATCGACGAGCGGGCCGGACACGCCGGCCTGAAGCGTCGAGGCGGGGCCGCCGCGCCCGTCATCGACCGGGCCTTCATAAGTCGCTTTCGCCTTGTACTGGAAGGTGTCGGTTGGATTGGCGGTATTGATCAGAACGGCGCCGCCGGTGGTGTTGCGGCCGAACAGCAGGCCTTGCGGCCCCCGCAGGATTTCGACGCTGTCGAGGTCGAACAAGTCAAGCACGACGCCGTTGTTGACGCCGAGATAGACGCCATCGACGAACACGCCGACGGTCGGGTCGATCGACGGGATCGAGGAGTT
>JBGSOU010000415.1:0-1916 GCA_041739025.1 Hyphomonas sp. | reverse complement strand
TCTTCCTTGCCCTGTTCGATCAGCTTGCGGACTTCTTCCTCGATCTTGCGCGAGGTGTCTTCCGAGATGTGCGAGGACTGCATCAGCTGCTGGCCGAGGAACACATCGCCCTGGTCGGAGCCGTAATCGACCGGACCGATCAGGTCCGAATAGCCCCAGCGGGTGATCATTGCCCGGGCGAGGCGCGTCGCCTGCTGGATGTCGCTGGCGGCGCCGGCGGTGACGTTGTCGAGGCCGAATTTCAGCTCCTCGGCCACCCGGCCACCCATGATGATGGCGAGGCGCGAGGTCATCTCGATCTTGGACATCGAGAGCTTGTCGTCTTCGGGAAGCTGCATGACCATGCCGAGGGCGCGGCCGCGCGGAATGATCGTCGCCTTGTGCACCGGATCCGCCGACGGCACCTTCATCGCCACGATGGCGTGGCCGGCCTCGTGCCAGGCGGTGAGTTCCTTTTCCTTCTCGGACATCACCATCGAGCGGCGCTCGGGGCCCATCAGGACCTTGTCCTTTGCGTCTTCGAACTCGGCCATCGCGACCACGCGCTTGCCGCGACGCGCCGCGAGCAGCGCCGCTTCGTTGACGAGGTTTGCGAGGTCCGCGCCGGAGAAGCCGGGCGTGCCGCGGGCGATGGTCTTGGTTTCGACGTCCTTGGCCAGCGGCACATTGCGCATGTGGACCTTGAGGATCTTCTCGCGACCGATGATGTCCGGGTTGCCGACGGTGACCTGGCGGTCAAACCGGCCGGGACGCAGCAGCGCGGGATCCAGCACGTCCGGACGGTTGGTCGCCGCCATGATGATGATGCCTTCATTGGCTTCGAAGCCGTCCATCTCGACGAGCAGTTGGTTCAGCGTCTGCTCGCGTTCGTCATTGCCGCCGCCAAGGCCGGCGCCGCGCGAACGGCCGACCGCGTCGATCTCGTCAATGAAGATGATGCAAGGGGCCGAGCGCTTGGCCTGTTCGAACATGTCGCGCACACGGGAGGCGCCGACGCCGACGAACATTTCGACGAAGTCCGAACCGGAAATGGTGAAGAAGGGCACGCCGGCCTCGCCGGCCACGGCGCGGGCAAGCAGGGTTTTACCGGTCCCCGGCGGGCCGACGAGCAGCGCGCCTTTCGGGATCTTGCCGCCGAGGCGCTGGAACTTGGAGGGATCCTGAAGGAACTCGACGATCTCCTGCAGCTCTTCCTTGGCCTCGTCGACGCCGGCCACGTCATCGAAGGTCACGCGGCCATGCTTTTCGGTGAGCAGGCGGGCCCGCGACTTGCCGAAGCTCATCGCCCCGCGTGTGCCGCCGCCCTGCATCTGGCGCATCATGAAGAACACGAACGCCACGATCAGCACGATCGGCAGCAGCGACAAAAGAACGGACGCGACATTGTTGCGGCCGACATCGGCTTCGACATTGAAGGGCACGTTATTGTCGCGCAGCACCTGCTCGGTGGTCATGTCGAGCGCGCGGATCTCGCTGATCATCTTCTGGCCGTCGGTCGTGGTCACCATGAGCTTGGTGTCGCCCAGCGTGGCGTCGGAAAGCTGGCCCTGCTCGGCCATCGAATAGATTTCCGAAAGCCGTGCCGGCTTGGCACGCGCGACTTCGGGGTTACCCCCCATCATCACGGCCATTCCGATGACCAGAAGCGCCAAAGCGCCCCAGACGGCAAGGTTACGAACGTTCATGGCAGGTCTCGCGCAAAGGAAACGGGTTCAGAGTGGAAGATAGGCGTCAAACCCTGCAAAAACGACTCCTTTCCTGTAAGTCTCGCTAATTCTTGCGGAGAATTGAGGAAAAGCCGCTGGAAGCTGGCAATCCGGGCCTCGAGACGGGCGGGATCGGCCGGGGGGTGCGGGCTGCCGGGGTCGGGTGAAAATGTCACAGCCCCGCCGCGCGACGGGCGCAGCCGGACCCGG
>JBGSOU010000378.1:0-29537 GCA_041739025.1 Hyphomonas sp. | reverse complement strand
ACAGGCGTTCTTCGTCTTTATGAGCTTGCGAAAAAAGGCACGCTGGCCGCCCCCGCAAACAACGTCAATGATTCCGTCACCAAATCGAAATTCGATAACAAATACGGCTGCCGCGAGTCATGTGTGGATGCCATCCGCCGTGCGACAGATGTAATGATGGCCGGTAAGGTTGCCATGGTCGCCGGCTTCGGCGATGTCGGTAAAGGCTCGGCAGAATCTCTGCGCCACGCCGGTTGCCGTGTCATGGTCTCGGAAATCGATCCGATCTGCGCCTTGCAAGCCGCAATGGAAGGTTTCGAAGTCGTCACCATGGAAGACGCCGCGCCGAGAGCCGACATCTTTGTCACCACAACAGGCAACAAAGACGTCATCACGATGGATCACATGCGCGCAATGAAAAACAACGCCATTGTTTGCAACATCGGTCACTTCGATAACGAAATCGATACAGCGAGCTTGCGTAACCTCAAATGGGTGAACATCAAACCGCAGGTCGATCAGATCGAGTTTCCTGACGGCAAGAAAATCCTGCTGCTGGCTGAAGGCCGCCTCGTGAATTTGGGCTGCGCCACCGGCCACCCGAGCTTCGTGATGTCCGCCTCTTTCACCAACCAGACGCTGGCACAGATCGAACTGCACGTGCGCGGCCACGAATACGAGAACAAGGTCTACACGCTGCCCAAACATCTCGACGAGAAGGTGGCCCGCCTTCACCTCGCGAAACTCGGCGTTAAGCTGACCGAGCTGTCGGGCGAACAGGCCGCCTATATTGGCGTTGAGACCACGGGTCCCTTCAAGGCCGATCACTACCGCTACTAGACGCGAAGGAACGCGCGGTGGCGCAAGGCTTCATCCTTACCCTCAGCTGTCCGGACCGGGTCGGCATCGTCGCGCGTCTTGCGCGGCTGATGGAGGAGCATGATTGCTTCATCGCCGCGTCGCGGACGTTCGGAGACCCGGAGACTGGGCGTTTCTTCGCCCGGCTCGTGTTCAACACGCCCGGCGAAGAACACTCGCTTGTCGCCGTGAACGCCGCGATGGACGGGCTGGGGCGGGATCTTGGGGCGATTTGGAAAATCCGTCCGTCAGCGGACCGGATGCGCACGCTTCTTCTGGTCTCCAAGTCTGACCACTGCGCCAACACCTTGCTCTATGCGGCCCGGCGCGGCGAGCTGCCGATCGAGGTGACGGGAATCGTTTCGAACCATGACACGCTGAAGGCCAGTTTTGCGCACTGGAACCTTCCCTGGTTTCATGTGCCGGTAACAGCCGCAACCAAGCCGGCGGCCGAGGCGCGCCTCGGTGAAATCATCGATCAGACCGCTTCAGAACTGGTTGTGCTCGCCCGATACATGCAGGTGCTCAGCCAGGACGCGTGCCGCGAGCTCGGCGGCCGCGTCATCAATATCCACCATTCCTTCCTGCCGGGCTTCAAGGGCGCGCAGCCGTATCACCAGGCCCATGCACGCGGCGTCAAAGTGATTGGCGCAACCGCGCACTATGTCACCGCAGACCTTGATGAAGGCCCGATCATTTCTCAGGTCACAGAAGCGATTGACCATACGTTCACACCGGAGGACATGGTCGAAACCGGACGTCACATCGAAGGCATCGCCCTGTTGCGCGCGGTAAAGGCCCATGCTGAACACCGCGTCTTCCTGAATTCCGGCAAGACCATCGTCTTTGCCCGCTAAACCGTCAGCCCTCAGAGGAAACCCTCCATGCCCCTGAAATCCCACGAATTCACCAGCGAAAGCGTTGCCGAAGGTCATCCGGACAAGGTCTCAGACCAGATCTCGGACGCCATCGTGGACCTGTTCCTCACGCGCGATCCGTCGGCCAAGGTCGCCGTTGAGACCCTCTGCACAACCAACCTCGTCGTGCTGGCCGGGGAGGTGCGCACCAACAATGGCGCCGTCATTTCCAAGGAGGAAATGAACGAAGCCGCCCGCCAGGTCGTGCGCAAGATCGGTTACGAACAGGATGGCTTCCACTGGAAGAACATGACCGTCGAAAACTATGTCCACGGACAATCGGCCGAAATCGCCAAGGGAGTCGAGGAAGGCCAGGGCCTGTACAAGGAAGAAGGCGCCGGCGACCAGGGCATCATGTTCGGCTATGCGACGACGGAGACGCCCGAGCTGATGCCCGCGACGCTCGTCTACTCGCACCAGATTCTCGAAAAGCTCGCCGAGCTTCGTCACTCTGGCAAGAACCCGCAACTTGAGCCGGACGCCAAGAGCCAGGTTACCCTGCAATACGAAGGCTCTCGTCCGGTCGGCGTCAATGCGGTCGTGGTTTCCCACCAGCATAAGGAACACGTGAGCCAGGAAGAGCTGCGTGAGATCATCCGCCCGGTTGTCGCCGCTGTGCTGCCGGAAGGCTGGTTCCCGCCTGAGGACAAGTTCTACGTGAACCCGACCGGAAGCTTTTTCATCGGCGGCCCGGACGGCGATTCCGGCCTGACCGGGCGCAAGATCATCGTCGATACCTATGGCGGCGCAGCCCCGCATGGCGGCGGCGCGTTTTCCGGCAAGGACCCGTCAAAGGTTGACCGCTCGGCAGCTTATGCCACCCGCTATCTCGCCAAGAACGTGGTCGCCTCAGGCCTGGCTGAGCGCTGCACCATCCAGGTCAGCTACGCGATCGGCGTCGCCCAGCCACTTTCGATCTATGTCGACACGCACGGCACCGGAAAAGCCGACGAAGCGCGGATCGCCAAGGCGCTGCGCGATCTGTTCGACCTCTCCCCGCGCGGTATCCGAACGCACCTGAAACTGAACGCGCCGATCTACAGCCCGACGGCCGCCTATGGCCACTTCGGCCGCAAGCCCGGCGCCGACGGTACGTTCAGCTGGGAGACGACCGCACTGGTCGACGAGCTGAAGCGGCTCGTCAACTAGGCGGCGAGCCGGACGGTCAGCCGTTAAAGGCAAGGACTGTGTCGATGACACGGTCCTGAGAGCCCGCGTCGAGGTAGGGGTGCATCGGCAGCGCCAGAACATGTTGGCTGGCCGCCTCCGTCACCGGAAGGGATCCGGTCGGCGGGGCAAACCGGGCGGCGAAGTCCTGATTGTGGATCGGCACCGGGTAGTAGACCATGCTCGGAATGCCGCTTGCCGTGAGGTGGGCCTGCAGGCCATCGCGGTTCTCGTGCTCGATCACGTACTGCGCCCAGACGCTCTGGCCGCCTGCGATGACTGTCGGCACGCGTCGGATCTTGCCGGCAAAGCCCGCCGAATACCGGCGCGCGACGCGCTCCCGGCTTTCGATCTCGTCGGCAAAGATCTTGAGCTTCTCCAGCAGGATCGCCGCCTGGATCGTGTCGAGACGCGAGTTCATGCCGACGCGCAGCGACAGGTATTTGGGATCGTGGTGAAAGTTGCGCTGGGCCGCGTCGGTAGGGGTGACCTTGCCATAGACGCGCAGCGATTCGATGAGTTCGGCCAGTGCGCTGTCATTGGTCACCACCGCGCCGCCGTCCCCGTAGCAGCCGAGCGGCTTGGCGGGAAAAAAGCTGGTTGTCGCGATATCGGCCCAATCAGACGGATGGCGCCCGTTCAGCGTACATCCAAACCCTTGCGCGGTATCGGCGATGAGCTTGAGGCCGTGCGCGTCGCAAATCGACTTGATCGCAGGATAGTCTGCCGGCTGGCCGAACAGATCGACCGCAATCACAACCTTTGGCTTCAGACGGCCTTCGGATTTTACGCGGGCAATGGCGGCCTCCAGGCTCGCCGGGTCCATGTTGTAGGTATCCGGCAGGATATCGACGAACACGGGTGACGCGCCCATCCAAGGCACGACCTGCGCGGTGGCAACAAAGGTAAAGCTAGGGCAGAATACCGCGTCGCCGGGCTTGAGTTCCCAGGCCATGAGGGCGAGGGCCAGCGCGTCTGTGCCATTGGCGCAGCTGACGGCATGCTTGGCGCCGCACCAGGCGGCGAGCTCGCGTTCGACTTCACCAACCTCGGGGCCCAGAACATAGCGGCCGCCCTCAATGACGCGCTGGACCGCCGAATTGATCTCGGGTTCGATCCGCTTGCGTTGAGCCTGGAGGTCGATGAATTGCATGAACGCTGTCCTGTCTGGTGTGGTGGGGGCTCAATGGCCGGTCTCGCCCTTGCTGCCAAGTCACGCTTGGTTTCAGGCTGTTTCAGGGCTGCAAGGACTGTAGCCCTCAAATGGCAGACGAGACGCGGCCCGGGACGGTCTGGTTGCGATGAGTTCATCAAGTCTGCGTTACATCGTCTTATGGTTGAGTGGCCTTGAGTTCAGTGCCGTTTAAAGGAAAATGCTTCAGATTTTGCGCGTAAGGCTAAGGCGGCGCGTACCGGAGGAAGATCTACATGCCCGCAGCATCGCGAATTCTCGATTTGGAACAATTCAGTGAAGGCCAGGACGTGTTCGGCTTTCAGACGGGCCCACTGAATATGCCGGCCGTCTGGCTGGATGCTTCGGCTGCGGGAATCGGGTCGTTTGAGGCGCTCGAACAGATGTCCACATTCGCATCGCGCGTGCATGCCCTTGTCTGCTGTCCTTGCGGCGAAGACCACTCCGCTGACCTGCTCGCGTTCAAGACCTCATTGACTTCGGGTGTTGGCGATCCTGGAGTCCGGCTCGTTTCCGAAAGTGTTGAGTACGCGCCCGCGGGAAGCCCTCAGTCTGCGATCGTCGTCATTGCTGGCGATGTGGCGGGAAACACTGGTTCGACCACTGTGCTGAACATCGGCGATTCGATCGTCAGCCAGATCGAGTCCAGCGGAGATCAGGATTGGTACAAGGTCACGCTGGTCGCCGGTGTCACCTACCAGTTCGACCTGATGGGGACGGGCGGCGACGCGCTCGCCGATCCGTATCTGGAGCTGATGAACGCGTCAGGCGACCAGCTGAAGTTTGACGATGACGGCGGCACGGAGCTGAACTCCCTGTTGCGGTTCACACCGACGACCAGCGGCACATACTTCGTCAACGCGCACGGCTGGATCGACGCTGGTGGCGCGACGTCGACAGGGAGCTATACGCTGACGGCAACCCAGGCGCCCACGCTGCCAACCTATACCATCGACCAGATCGCCGACTACCTGGTCAATGAAGGCGCGTCGGCCGGACGGGCCTGGACCCAGACAAACATCACCTACAACATCGAAGCCCTGACCGAAGAACAGCAAGCGCTCGCTCAGCGTGCCTTTTCGGTTTGGGCAGCCGTCACGCCGCTGACCTTCACGCGTACAACTGGCACCGGCAACATCACGCTCACAAACGTTGATCCAAACCCAGAGCCAGATCCGGCAAACCCTGGCGAATTTCTACCGTCTGCATTTGCCCAGAATACGTTCTCGGGCCCGAGCGTCATCACCGCCAGCACCATCGTGATCACCAGCAACTGGTTTGGTGGCGATGTCACCTATGACAGCTACACCCAGCAAACCTATATCCACGAAATCGGCCACGCCCTCGGCCTTGGCCATGCCGGACCGTATAACGGCACGGCGGACTACGGTACGGACAACATCTATTCGAACGACAACTGGTCCACGACGGTCATGTCGTATTTTGATCAGGACGAGTCGGGCTTTGGAAGTTACCGGCTTGTGCTGGGTCTTCAGGAGGCGGACATAGCCGCCATCCAGTTGCTGTACGGCAGCAATCCGGCCGGCACGCACGCGGGCAACACAACGTTTGGCTTCAACTCATCCGCCCCCGGAACGAATATCGACTGGTCACAGTTTGTTGTGGTCAACGGGGTCGGCACCTATCGCCGTCCGCCGTCGATGACGCTTTATGATACCGGCGGTGTGGACACGATCAACTTGTCCGGCTTTGCGCAGCCGCAGGTCGTCAACCTAAATCCGGGTACATCCTCCAGCCTGGGCGACCGGACTCCGACCTCCGATGCGCCTTCCGTAAACTACGTCAACGTCATTTCGATCGCAGCGAACACGACCATCGAGAACGCCATTGGTGGCTCCGGAAATGACACGATCACCGGCAACTCCGTCAACAACACGATCACGGGCGGCGTCGGGGATGATACGATGTCCGGCGGTGCGGGCGTTGACACGTTCGTCTACCGGTCCGGCGACGGCACGGACACGATCACTGATTTTGCTGTTGGCGCTGACAAGATCGACCTCACCGCATTTTCGTCGACCGATGCGTTAAATGCCTTCAACAACCGAACGGCTTTCGCGGGCGGTACACTGCTGACATTCGGTGTCGGCCAGACAATTCTTCTACAGGGCGTCACAACAAGTCAGCTCAGCCAGTCCGACTTGACCCTCGCGGGCGGCTCTCCGCCTCCGCCTCCGCCTCCGCCGAACACATTCTACGGTACGGCGGGCGTGGACAGTCTGACGGGCACGTCAGCCAATGAGACGTTTTACGGTGAAGCCGGCAACGACGTCATTCGCGCGATGGGAGGCATCGACATCGCAAACGGCGGCGATGGCAACGATACGGTTCTCGGTGGAGACGGATCCGACACGCTCTATGGAGATGCTGGTAATGACACGCTGCGCGGGGAAGCTGGTGACGACTTCTTGTACGGCGGCGTCGGTGTTGATCTGATCGTTGGCGGTGACGGAATAGACCGGATCGAGGGAGGCGACGATGCCGACACCCTGTATGGCGGTCTTGGCGCCGACAACATCTTGGGCGGCTTGGGGAATGATCGCCTCTATGGTGAAGACGACAATGACTTGCTGTACGGCGGATCTGGCGACGACCTGGTCGTAGGCGGGGCTGGGGATGATCGGATCTATGCTGAGGACGGGAACGACAAGGTCTACGGCGGGACCGGTAACGACACGATCGTTGGCGGCGCCGGTGATGACAATCTCCGAGGCGAGGCGGGTGACGACGTCATTTATGGCAGTGTCGGGAGTGATGCTGTGCTTGCCGGAGCGGGGAATGACCGGGTGTATGGCGAGGCTGGTTCCGACCGGCTGTACGGAGAAGCCGGCGATGATCTCATGCTCGGCGGCGCCGAAAACGACTCACTGCGCGGAGGCGCCGGACTGGACGCGTTGTATGGCGATATCGGCAACGACATCCTGATTGGGGATGCCGGCGCCGACAGGCTGTACGGCGAAGACGGGTCCGACACGATGTATGGTGGCGACGATGCAGACCGCCTGTATGGCGGCGCCGGCAATGATGTTCTGCGCGGAGATGCAGGCAATGATCTCCTTTATGGAGAGGCTGGAAACGATACGTTCCTCGGCGGTGCAGACTCGGATACCTTTATTATCGCGAGTTCAACCGGGGTTGAACTCGACCGCATCAAGGACTTCGAGCAGGGACTGGATGTCGTGCAGCTGGTGAATTCCGGGTTTGCAAACTTCGCGGAGATCCAGGCTGCAATGGCAGTTATTGGTGCGCACACGATCATTACACTGGGGTCGGGCGATCGTTTTATCATCGACAACATTCTTCCGGGTGCCTTCACCGCGGCCGATTTCAGTTTGACGACTGCGGCCGAAACGCAAGATGCCGTTCAGTACAATCAATCTGAGTGGCTTCCGGATCCAGATGCCGAGACGGGCGCAATGGATGCGGATCCCTTGGCGCTTTCAATTCCAACTCATTTCGAATTTTCATTTCTAGCTACGGGCGAGCAGGATTCTTTGAGCGATCTTGAGGCCTCACTCGCCTCGTTTGAAGAGCCGTGGGCACTAGATCGGATGTTGATTGACGACATGGGCGCTGTCGCTATCGATGCATTTGATTGGGCTCAGTTTACGCAAGAGCACTGGAACGGCTAATCCCGGCGATATCTTTCCGTGAGCATGGGCTCGATTGTTTCTGCCAGGTCGCGGCAGCTCAAACCGGGCAGAAATACTCGGGCCGGCCGGGGAGCATGTGGGTGGACCTGCGCCTTCCAAGCCACCGATCAAAAAGTCCCGTTTCGGCGCTAGACCAGGGTAACGCGCGGTCTCATAGATCGGCGAAGAGACCGTCTGCCTTGATTGACGCCGCGCGTCCTAAGGTCTAGCCCGGCGATCGGTACGGCAAGCTGAAGGCGTCAGACATGGCACACAAGGGCATCATTCTGGCCGGTGGAAGCGGCACGCGGCTTTATCCGATGACGGCAAGCGTGTCGAAGCAGTTGTTACCCGTCTACGACAAACCGATGATCTACTATCCGCTGTCGACGTTGATGCTGGCAGGCATCCGCGATGTGCTGATCATTACGACGCCTCGTGATCGCCAGGCTTTCATCGATCTTCTTGGGGATGGCAGCCGCTTCGGCATTTCCCTGTCTTATGAAGTTCAGCCCTCGCCGGACGGGCTGGCCCAGGCCTTCATCATTGGCCGGGATTTTGTTGGGAGCGATCCGGTCTCCCTCATCCTCGGAGATAATATCTTCTACGGGAGCGGTCTCGAAGATCTTTTGCAGAGAGCCAGTTCGAATACCGCCGGGGCGACCGTCTTTGCATACCGGGTCCGCGATCCTGAGCGTTATGGCGTGATTGGCTTCGACGCCGAAGGACATCCGAACCTGATTGTCGAAAAGCCGAAATCATTTGTTTCAAACTATGCCGTGACAGGGCTGTACTTCTACGACAACTCGGTTCTGGACATTGCCGCTGCTTTGAGACCCTCCGCGCGCGGCGAACTTGAGATTACCGATATCAATCAGCGCTATCTCGAAGACGGCAAACTTGCTTGCGAAGTGATGGCTCGCGGCTATGCCTGGCTCGATGCGGGAACGCCGGAAAGTCTGCTTGATTCATCGCAGTTCATACAGGCCATCGAAAAGCGCCAGGGCCAACGGATCGCCTGCCTCGAGGAGATTGCGGTCCATAAGGGCTACATTCTGGCCGAGCGGTTGGCAGAGCTTGCCGAGCCGATCGCACAAAGCGAATATGGTCGCTATCTGATGCAGATTCACGCCGAGCATACGGCTGCCAGCCGGGCTCGGCGCTGATCACGGCCGCTGCGGCGGGATTTGGAGACGTTGTATGCACTGGTATGTGACCGGCGGCGCAGGTTTCATTGGATCGGCGCTCGTCCGGCGGCTGATTTCATCTGGCCAAACGGTAACGGTCGCCGACAAGCTGACTTACGCGGGCCATTTATCCTCGCTGGCGAGTGTCGCTGAGTGCCCGAGGTTTCACTTCGAGCGCATTGATATCTGCAATCTGGACGTTCTGAAGCAGTCGCTGGCCGAGGCTCGCCCGGACGCAGTGGTTCATCTCGCTGCAGAAAGCCACGTCGACAGGTCCATTACCGGTGCGCGCGAGTTCATCGAGACAAATATTGTCGGCACTTTCAACCTGCTTGAAGCGATGCGTTCCTATTGGGACGGGCTTTCCGGGCCGGCGCGCGAGGCGTTCCGTTTCCTCCATGTATCAACCGATGAAGTTTTTGGTTCACTAAGCGAGACGGGGCTTTTTACTGAGGACACACCTTATGATCCGCGCTCGCCGTATTCGGCGAGCAAGGCTGCGTCGGATCACCTGGTCAAAGCATGGGGGCACACCTATGGACTGCCCGTGATGGTTTCGAACTGTTCGAACAATTACGGGCCGTATCAGCTTCCGGAAAAACTCATTCCCCTCACCATTCTGAGCGCGATGGAGGGCGCGCCCTTGCCTGTTTACGGGGATGGAAAAAATGTCCGTGATTGGTTGCATGTAGACGATCACGCTGCGGCGCTTGAGTTGATCGCATGCACCGGGCGCATCGGGCAAACATACGCCGTTGGCGGATTAAATGAGCGCACGAATATCGATGTCGTCCATCAGATCTGCGATCTTTTGGATTTTCACCGACCTTCAAGTTCCAGCCGCAGGGACCTTATCCGGTTCGTCCAGGATCGTCCGGGCCATGATCGTCGATACGCAATTGATGCGACCAAAATCAAAACAGAGCTGGGCTGGAGACCCGTCTATACGTTTGAGGAGGGGCTCGCCGAAACGGTCAAATGGTACAGCGAGAATGACGCCTGGTGGAAGCCGCTGCGGGCTGCCGGGCACGGAAAGAGCAGACTGGGGCTGGGCGATCCGGTCGTTCAGTCTGCTGACAAATAACTCCCCGCGACCGATACACGTCCAGCCTGTTGCGCGACGCCGCGCTGCGTATCTGAATTTCAGATCAAGCGGGTCTTTCTGACCTTTCGAAGGAGATCGGAAGGCGCTGGTGTCAAAACGCCTTGTTTCACCGGCACTGCATCGTCGGTAAAGATCGCGTTTGATGCTTTCCAATCGGAATAGCTGCCGAGTAGATGCTGGCCATTCCCTCTCAGGATTTCCTGATAGTTTGCGTGGTCGTCGACGCCTTCAACGAGCGCCTGTTGAAAGTGTATGTCGCAGGAACAAAGGCCATCTGCCTTGAAGCAGTTGTTCCAGGCATTCCCAGGATTGAACTCTCCAGTAAATATGTTCCCGAACACCGGACCATCGGTGCTGATGCAGGGTGTAATGTCCCCGCCCATGTGCAGGCGTGTGGCGAACAGCGCCCCCCCGGCTTTGCAACGCTGGTCCTGCCTTACAGAGACGCCGCCTTCAATCTGCAGCAAGCTCGAGTAACCGACCATCTTTGATCCAAGCGCCAGCCTCTCTTCGTCTGTATACGACTTCGGGTAGCTGGGATCAAAGAGAGTCGTCGGGAAGAAGCTGACGCCAACTTCCTTCGTTCGCTTCTCCAGCCGATCCATTTCATGCAAGAGGTGCGGCGAGACGACAAACCTCACAACAACTGGAATGCCGAGCGATCGGACCTCACGCACATTGGTGAAGAAACGATCTTCCGATAGCCCTCCGATGGTCCAGTCCGGGTGTATGCTGGCATGCATATAGGCGATGGCGTCGGCATCGCTTACGTCGATCAGCTTCGTGAGAGGCACTGAGAAGTTGCTATATATCGCAATAGAATCGCCGAGGGCTTTCACCCGCTTTAGGAAATAGCCAAAGTTCGGCATCAAAAGCGGCTCGCCGCCTGTAAGGATGATGCACCAGTTCTTCCCGCCGGGACGGTTTTTTTCAAAGAACTGGATTATCTTATCGATGCCTTCCTTGGTTCGAAACTGGTCGAGCTGGGAGTTGTCCAGAACAGACCCGTCCGCAACAAGCCCGCAGTATCCGCAGCGAAAATTGCAGGTGTTGAAAAGCCAAACCTCCATGATGTTGTCATGACTGACATCTCTCGGTTCGATCGGGGCTAGTTGGATGTTTTCGCTCATGGAACTTTCCGGACTATTCTGGGGGAGCGGGGCGCCTTTGTCTCTTCGGTACTATCCCATTTCGCAGGCACCACGACACCTGTGCCTTCGTAAATGAGGCTTTGGCCAACGACCCGGATTTCGACGACTGCGCCCTGAACATAATACGCGTTGGGGTTGATAGCGAAATACAGATCCTGACGATTGTCGAAATATCCTTCGGCGCCAATCACGATTGTAATCGTATACGAACCGGGAGCGAGCGGGAAGCTTTCGAAATCAATCGACAAGGTGCCGGACGGGCACGCCTCAAAATCGAACAAGAAATCGCGCTGGACCACGCGCATGATGTCCTGAACCGCGTCTCGCTGAAACGCGATCAGAACCTGAGCTTTCTCGCGCAGCCCGGGTCGAACAATTCGGTAGTCGACCTCAAATCTCGCGGCCTGCGCGAGATCGAGCACAAACGTCTCTTGGCCATCTGCGCCAAACACGCGGAAGCCTTCCATCCGGATGTCTCCGGCGCCATGCACGCCGGTGGTATTGACGCCCGCGTCCCCGATGACTGTCGGGCTGGGCGTTGTTAGCGAGACGCGGGCCTTGAGCGGGGACGCGCCGACTGCGAAAAGCACAAGCTGAAAACGACCTGCATCGCCGGTTGGAAACTCCAGAACTTCCGATCCCACCGGCTCGTGGAGATCATAGGTGCGAACCCAGTTTCCATGGGCATCAAGCGCGCCGATGCCCAGCGTTCCAGTTTCCAGTTCATAGGAAATGGGAACGAGCTCGGTCTGAAGCGGGGGCGCTGCGATCATGTCGGAGGTCATGAGATAGGGGCCCGATGGACCCTTCCACTCCAACTCGAGCTGGTTGCCGGTAATGGCTACAGACAAGTCTTTCTGAGTTTGGGTCCAGCTCGACCAATCGAGCACGGAGGCTGTCGGCCGCGCATCGGCAGGCGCTGGAAGATCGGACGTCATGCTGGCTTCGTGGCTTGTCCACTTACCGATGCTACGCGGCAAGGCTCCGAGCGAGATCGGCCGATCGGCGGTGATCAGGGAGACAAGCAGGTCGGGCGCCAAATCGGCGTGGTAGGTTATCTCAACCGAAAGCTCGGCGTCAGGCATGCCGCCCGCCGGATCTGCGAACTCGAAGATGCCGGCAACTTTGTGAAACGGCGCGCCATGGGTTCGCAGTGGCCGGGCGAGGCGGCCGTCAATCATCTGCGGTTCGCCCCAGTTCGTGCCTTCGATTTGCAGGCGGGCGCCGTTCACGTTCTCGAAGGCATCTTCGCCAAACCGCAGCGCTGACACGCGGGTGCCATTCACTTTCAGGCTGATATCGGAGAACCAGACCGGGCTCAAAGGTGCCTGGTTGTTGCGGGACTGGATTTCGACGATCACGCGTTCAGTGCGCGCACGCCGGTTGCCGGCGAGGTTCAGCGCCTTTTGTCTGAGGCGGCGCTCTTCCTGTTCCCGTACCGAATCTTCATACGCGCGCAAAACTGTGGCCGGGTCGGAGTCGATCAGTACACGGCCCTTGTCGATCCAGACCACTCGGGGGCAGAGTTTTACAGCAGAGTAGATGTCGTGGCTGACGAGCAGAAGGGTTGTGTTGCCTGAAGCGCACATTTCGCGAATGCGTTCAAAGCTCTTGTTCTGGAAATAGGCATCACCGACACCAAGCACCTCATCGATGACAAGTAGCTCGGGATTCAAGGCCGTTGACACCGCAAACATCAGCCGCGCCTGCATGCCGGTCGAATAGGTTTTCAGAGGCTGGTCGATATGCTCTTCGATTTCGGCGAAAGCGATAGCATTCTCGACGAGATCTTTCGATTTATGGCCGCTCACACCCATGTGCGCAAGAAATGCTTCGGCGTTTTCGCGGCCGGTGAAATCGGGATGAAAGCCGGAGCCGAGCGCGAGCAGGGCGTGGCTCTTTCCGCGCACATCAATCGTTCCGGTCGTCGGCTTGATGACGCCAGTGATGATCTTGAGCAGCGTCGACTTGCCGGCGCCATTGCGGCCGATGATGGCGACTTTCTCCCCCCGCCGGATCTCGAGATCGATTCCGCGCAACGCGTGATACAGCTCGCCGGGCGCGGTTTCATTGCCTTGCTTTTCGCGCACGAACAGGCTTGCCAGCCGCGCTGCGGGGCGTTTGTGCATCCGGTAGGTCTTGGTCAGGCCCCGGGCTCGGATCAGGTAATCGTCACTCATTATCGATAATGAAGGCCTTGTAGCGATTGAAGAACCCGCGTGACAGAACCAGAAGCAGGCAGGCGCCGACGCCGAAGCCGGCCAGTCGGGTGACGCTTAACGTCTGATGTTCGAGAAGAACTTCGCGGAACATGCCGATCAGGTACGTCACCGGGTTGAGCTCGATCACCAGCCGGGCGGATTCCGGAACCATGTCCGGCGTAAACGCAATGGGCGACACAAAGAGCAGGAAGATGAGGATGATGTTGATCGCCGCTGCCAGATCAGGCAGCAGGCCGCCCAGCGCCGAAAGAAGATAGGCGATCCCGAGAAAGAAGATGAACTGAAGCACGATGATCAGAGGAAGGATCAAGACTTTCCAGCTGAGCGACTGATCTATGCCCGACAGGAGGAGAATGATGGCCATGCCGGGTATCTGTGCCAGCGACGACATCAAAGCGACGCGGGCCGGGATAAGGTCGACGGGCACCATCACGTTCTTGATGAGGTGAATGTTCTGCCGAATGATCGACGTCGCGAATGTCGCGCATTCCATCAGGGCGATGTAGGGCACCAGCGCCGTGAAGATGAATACGACGTAGGAGAATTCGCCAAGCTGAGGGAAGCGCACCTTGAACACAACCATGTACAGGAAAAGATACATGGAGAGGAACATTGCAGGGTACAACACAAACCATAGTGGACCGAGGAACGTGCCAGCATAGCGCTTGCGCAGTTCGATCATGGTGGTTGCCCACAATATCTGAAGATTCCGCGACGCCTGTTCGCGCCAGCCTGCAAGGCGCTGTGCCATTACCCGTGCTCCCGTTGGTCCACGCGTTTCACGCTTCGAAATGCCGGCGGATCCCGAACGCAAACCGGTTCTCCGAGATAGACTGTGCATCCAGTTTCAGACGGAGGGCCTGAGTAGCTTCGCGCGCACCGTAGGACGGAGAGAACCACGTATCTTCCAATGAAGCCGTCATAGCCTCGTTATCCCAGGTCAGTGCCCACGTCTTTCCCTCGGCGCGCAGGAAGACGGTCCGGCGGGACCGGTCGAGTTCGGGCGTGACGCCGGGGTGGAAATGAAAGGCCCAGGCTAGATCGTGCTTGCCTGAACCGGTCAGCGTGTCGGCAACGGCGAGCGCGCCGGTTGTGCGATCGTGTTCCAGGCGGCGTGCGTGCACAACCTTCTCTTCAAGCTGGGTTTCGTATCCGCGGTGAAGCCCTTCATAGATGACGGTGTCGCCGACTTGCTCGAACTTCAGATGTTCAGGATTGGCCTTTTCGAACATCCGGAACAGCCATTCCGGATTGAATTCGTTTTGCTCGACACCGTCGATCATCAGCGTGTTGTGATAGGCTGTGGAGCGGTGAAGGTTTCGGCCTGCAAAGTCGCTTGTGTAAACCCAGCTGCCGGGGTCGACGATGAGCGGCACGAAAGCATCGTGAAGTTCAAACGAGAGCTGCTCGTTGTGTTTGTGGTTGCCGAAGCCGACCGTGCCCACAATCGAGTTAGTCACGAGGAGGTAATGTCCCGTGGTCGTTCGGCTGATTGCAGCGCCGGCTTCGGGGTAGAGTTTGACGTTGTCGCCGGGCAGTTCTTCTCCCGGCTTGAAGTTCGAAATGTCGAACCCCCACCAGATCGCCTCCCATACACCTGAAGCCGGAGTTAGCCGGCGCAGATGATCGTTGGTAAGCGCGAGCGAGGCGGGCGCAAGAAGGTGGCGGGCATCCTTGCGATTCCAGTCGCAATAATCCGTCGCAATCATCAGGCGCCCATCGTCTGCATCGCCGAAAATTGGCATTTCGCCGTTCGGCAGCAATACGCCCGAGAGATAATCGAGCATGTCGCCGAGCCGTTTGGTGAAATGGGCACTGAAGGGGCGGCCAAGATGCTGCGCGAGGCGGTATGAGCCGAGGAAAAGTTCTATAACGAGGCGGTGATAGGGGACTGAGGACTCGAAATCTGCACCATCCGGCAGGATCTGAACATCAATTTCCTTCTGGACGCTCTTTGCAGAAAAATCGATCCATTCCTTGCCGGACGGAAGATCCTGGAAGAATGCGCCAATGAAGTGAAGCCCGACGACATTCGACAGATAGTGGTTCGACGTGGTCTCATAGGTGTTTTCGAGGTTCGCGCGGATGAAATGTCCGTGGTCGAACAGATGGCAATACGCGTCGAACAATTGTTCTTCCGGCACGTCTTCGCAATTGTTGATCAGGTCCAGCGCGATCGCCCAATTCGCAGCGCGGATGCCGACATCCATAGTGCAGGTCCAGTTCACCCCGATGCCTGGGGGATTTTTTTCGTGGAAGTCACGGATTTCGTCCAGGATCTCCTGGGCGAAGCGCGCTTCGCCTGTAACGCGCCAAGCTTGTGCGAGCGTAAGAAAATGCTGACAGCGAGCAAGTTCCCAGGGGAACTTCACATCGGCATTTTCGGGCCGATCACGGAAAAGATCCCACTCCTTGTAGGGGAACCCCTCAGGAAAACTGACATTCCGGACGGGGTCAAAAGCCCAGTTGATGGGCTGGTAGCCGCCGCTTTCGGTTACGCGAAAAGCGCAGCGTGGATGATAGGGGCCTGAACCGAGGAGGTTGAACTGGTGACCCATAATCGTTTCGGCATCGCGTTTCACTTTCGC
The DNA here is from genome assembly GCA_041739025.1 of Hyphomonas sp. GTDB lineage: Bacteria > Pseudomonadota > Alphaproteobacteria > Caulobacterales > Hyphomonadaceae > Hyphomonas. The sequence goes on along the minus strand of JBGSOU010000378.1, from coordinate 13,518 downwards.
AATCTGCGCCGGGTTGGCCGCGATGTAGGCGTCTATTGAAGAGATTGCGGCCGAAGCAAAGGTGCGAGCCTGAGCAATGGCCACGGGATGCCACTGCGCGAAGGTCACGCCGGCTCGCTTCAGGTCGGCGCCAAACGTCGGCTTTTGGAGCACATCGCTTTGACGTAGCCGCTGGTCGATCCAAGCGTGCGCAATCTTCGCCCGGACCGGCGCCTTCTTCAGATTAAAAAGACCCACCGCGCGGCGGGCAATCAGACGGAGCGACGGCATGCGTTCAATACTTTCCAGCAATAGTAGTTGTAGTCAGCCCGGCTTTTGGGCTTTCAGGATCAGGTTCCAGCCGACGAAACGGCCAGCGATACTTACCGGTATCCAGCTCAGGACCGGCAATAGCTCGCCCTTCACCATCTGACGCTGGACAATCGAGATGTTCTGGAACCCGGCGGCTTCGAACATCGTGCGCAACCGCTTGCGCGTATAGACCTTCACAAGGGGACGCTGTCCTTTCGAGCTCTTCTCTACCGAGCCCGACATCACCCAGTTCATCGAATTGCGGGCAAGGATACCTTGTTCGACGCCGAGACGAATGACCTGCTCGCGCCAGTAGTGCCAGGAGTTTTCAGCGTAGACCATGATGATGGCCTTTCCGCCTGGCTTCAGCACACGGAGCATGTCGCGAACAACGCCGATCGTGTCAGGCGTGTGGTGAATGACGCCGTTGGAATAGACGACATCGAACGTATTGTCGTCGAAGGGAAGCTTTTCGCCGTCACCATGCACGAATTCGCCGGTCAGGCCGCGAAGCCGGAAGTTGCGTTTGGCGTGTTCGAGATGGCCCGCTGAAAGATCGAGGTCGGTCGTGATTGCGCCGTTACGGGCGAACTGGGCGAGGTCGGTCCCCATGCCTCCGCCCACTTCCAGAACCTTCTTGCCGCGATGTTTCGAGAATTCCATGACCGATGGCATCCACGGACCGTAAGTGCCATAGCGGTAGGCTTCGGCTTCCATGTACCACTCGAGCGTGCCTTCCTGCGCCTTTTCGACATAGTGCGACCCGCAGGCGTCCTCATTCCACTGATCCTGGACTTGCTCCTTATAGTGATCGTCCGTCACGATACGCGGCTTGAGCACGCCGGCGGACGTTGCTGCGGGTTGATCGTGGTCTCGATCGGTCAGGCTCATTGGTTCGTCCTGTCCTTGTTGTAGCCGCCAGGCTCGCGCCCAAGCGCGAAGGCCCAAAGCGCCTGAACATGCACGTCCCAGGAATAATAGTCACGCGCCGCTTTGAGGGCATTGGCACCAAGCTGTGCGCGCAGGGCCGGTTCATCAATCAGCCACACGGATGCATCGACAAGGTCATCGACCGAGGCAGGGCGGATCAACACGGAGCGAGCGTCCGGGCGGCGCTCGCCACGCTGATCGCTCAGCATCAGGGCGGGGCGCATGACTTCCCCCAGCTGCACGAGGTCAGAACAGACGATGCCGGCGCCATAAGCCATGTATTCGAACAGTTTGGTCGGCGAACCAAAAAACGGCTTCGAACCCATGTTTCGCGAGTGCGGCGAAAGGAAAATATCACAGGCGGCCAGAAGACGGGCCGCGTCCTGCTGCGCCACCATTCCTGCATCCACCACAGATTCTTCGATGCCCGTCTCAGCAATCTTTTCGCTGACAATGTGCTTGAAATTACCTCCGCCGATCAGAAGGAATTTTGCGTTGGGCCGGGCCTGCGCGATGCGCGGCATCGCTTCGGCGAGCACTTCAATTCCGTGCCAGCCACCGAAAGTTCCACAGAAGCCGAGCACGGTGTCGTCGGGGCCAAATCCAAGCTCGGCCCGCAGCGCCGCACGGTCTTTGTCGGGGAGCGGATGATAAGCTTCCAGATCAACGCCGTTCGGATTGATCAGGATCTTGTCGGCCGGAATGCCGAGCGCAACGACTTCGTCTTTGACCGGCTCTGACACAACAGAGATCACGTCAGCGAGCTGAAAGCTCTCGGTCTCGATCGCCTGCAGATTTTCGGCGTTGTTCATTTCCCGTCCGCCGAATTCGCGAGACATGGTGAGCTCGGAACCGTTGAATTCCGCGATGTAGGGAATACCGAGGCGTTTGCAGGCCCGCGCGACGCTGGAATTGCCAAGCACGAGGCGTTCGAACACGTAAGCAGGCTTGTACAGAGCCAGGAGGCCGTCGATCACGGGTTGGTAGGCGCCACCATTTTCGACGAGCGTGAATTCGTCAGCATATTCGGACCTGGCCGGCACGACAATCTGGTGAATGCCGAGGTCCTTCAAGAGGGCGAATTCAGAGGCGGTGACCGCAATCAATCCGTCCGTCGACGCGCTATCCAGCGCTTTGGCCTGATAGCATGTATGGCCATATGATCCGCCGCCTTTCAGCTTTGCCCAATAGTCGAGCCGAATGTAGAGCCCTCGTCCGGCGGCGACGATCCGGTCGCCATGATCGCCCAGAAACGCCATCTTCGAGGGGACGGGTGTAACACGCTCCGCCTGGGGCGTCGGCAAAGGAGGCTCAACGACCGGCTTGTAGCTTCGCAGCATTTTGCGGTCACGCCGGCCTTGCTGGAGGCCTTTGCGCAAGGCGCGCCAGCGCCAATAAACGTTGACCACCTTGCGGTGCAGGGAAAAGGAGGCAAGCCGCTCCTCGGTGACGACTTCGAGTGCGTTCTCATGTGGCCAATGGAAATAGACGCGCCGTCCCGCGCCAAGCGTCATGCCCGCAATTTCAAGTTCTCCGGCGGCGGGAAGCCCATTTTCGAGCGATAGAACCAGGTCGGCCTGAATTGCCCTTGAGCGTACACAGTCCAGCGTCACGGGCTTCACGTCATCCGGCGTCAGGGACACGTAGTGACGCTCAGAAAAGCGATCGAATCCGTCTGCGGAGATCCGTCCGAGCGTTCCTTTCTCGAGAGAGATGTAATCTATCTGGGCCATGGGCTCTGTATTCGTGGTTGCCAAACTCTAACCTGCCGAGCGGCCCTGGAGAAGGTCTTCGATGTGAAGGCTTACGGCTGTGGTCTCGAAAATGCGCTGGGCAGAAATTGGGGCTTCATGTGCACCATTCGCGAGGGCGTCGGCCAAGAGGCTCATTTCGCGGGCATGACCTTTGTCGGTTTCGCCCTCCCAGATCACGTCGCCTGACGGGTATTCCGTGCACTTACGGAAATCATCAATCACCCACGCCTTGCCTTCGCAGAACACTTCGATGCGTTCCTTGGGCAGGCCGGTCTTGGGGCCGTTGGCCGTATAGACGAGGTTTGCGACCGAACCGTCCGCATAACGCAGGGTGGCCGAAAAGTTGTCGTTGACGAAATAGGCCGTGCCAGCCGTACCGATGCCTTGCGCAGTCACCGCCTCAACCGGTGCACCGGCCATCGCGGAGAAGAAGTCGTACATGTGGCAGGCTTCCCCGATGTTTCGCCCGCCGCCCTGTTCGTTCTGGATCCAGCTGTCGCCTGCGATATACCCACCATTGAGGCGATAGTTGATGATGACCGGGGCTTTACGACCCGCAAGCCGAGTGCGGATTGCTTCAGCGGCGGGCGAGAAGCCGCGATTGAAGCCGACCATGAGAAGGCGGTCGCCTGCGGCTTCATAGGCTTCGCGAACCTTATCGAGCCCAGCCCAGTCAACGGCGATCGGCTTCTCGACGAAGACATGCTTTCCCGCTTTGAGCGCTTTCGCCACCTGATCGGCGTGTTCGAAATGCCGGGTCGCAATCACCACCATCTCGATCGACGGGTCCGCCAGGACCGCATCATAGTCCGAAATCAAACTCTGCACGCCGCGCTGGCGAGCAAAATTGCCTCCCCGTACGGGATCACGCGAGCAGACGGCCTTCAGCTGAAACACGTCTTTGCGCTTGTCGAGCTGGGGCACCAGCATCGAGACGCCGAACCCGCCTGCGCCGACGAGACAGTAGCCAATCTGTTCGCCGCGGGGCTTACGGGCGCCGCGTATCTCGACGCGTGCGCTGTCGCGCTTATCCTTGGCGGAGGCGTCAAGGCTGACTTTCTCCTGCGGCTCGTATGCAAGGATGACGCCGAGCGGCGGCTTGTTGGCCCGGGCCAGAGAATCATAGGCCTTGGGAGATTCTTCGACTGGCACGACCTCGTCGATCAGCGATTCGATATCGATCTTCTTCTGCGCGATGAGATCAAGATAGGAGGCCATGTTGCGGTTTTGAGTCCAGCGAACGTAGGCATACGGATAGTCTCGCCCTTCCACCTCATAGGTCGCGTCATAGCGGCCGGGTCCGTATGACGTGCTGATAAGGACGTCGATTTCCTTCTTGTAGAATTCTGGCCGTTCAATGTTCATCCCGATATCGCCGACGATCACGACTTTACCTCGGCGACGGGTTGTTTTCATCGCATTATTGATGATGGCGTCGGATTTTGCGGCAGCTGTGATGATCGTTGCGTCTGCACCAAATCCGGCGCCCATATGGAGACAGAGGCGCGTCGCTTCGTCCGCGTCGGTCACCGCCGCGTCCGCGCCAAGTGTCATTGCCCGCGCCACGCGCTCCGGGTCGAGATCCAGTCCAATCACGACACAGCCTGATGCCTTCAGGATTTGAACCGTCATGAGGCCGATGAGGCCAAGGCCGACAACGCAAGCGACCTCGCCAAGGCGAAGATCGGCGCGGCGCACGCCTTGCATGGCGATGGAGCCCACGGTTGTTGTCGAGGCGAGGTGGGCTGGAACGCCGTCCGGAACCTTGACGCAAAGGTTACGCTTTACGCTGATGAACTCGGCGTGGTTGGCCTGGCCCGCGCCCCCGCATGCGACGAAATCCCCGATCTGGAAGCCGGTTACGCCTTCGCCCACCGCCACGACTTCTCCGCAAGCGGAATATCCGACATTCCAGCCAATCTGACCGGTTTCGCTTGCAGGAAGACCATCGGCTTGCGGCTCTTTGAGTTTGACAGAAAACTCCGAAAAGTCAGCGCTGCCCCCACCGAGACCGCCATTGGCGAGGACGATGAACACTGCTTCGCTCGCACCGGCGTCGAACTGCAGCTCTTCATCGATCTTACCGGCCTCGAGCGTGATCTGTCCAATCCAGGCTGACTGGTCGTGATTGAGCATGCCAAGCGTGAAGGGGCCGCCGGTTACTGTGCCGCGGATCGACACGATGACGGCCGCGCCTTCAAAGTTCGCGGTAGGGTCAACGCCGGTGCCGGGCGCGGCGCGCTCGGGGCGTCCATCTTCCAGTTCGCGGATCGCGATGCGGCGGGTCATCACCTGATAGCCGGCTGGGCTATCGTCGCTCTTGAACCGGAATCCGCCTGTCGACGAGGGCTCGAAACTCGCCGCTCCCGCCTTTTGCCAGCCGAGGTCGCTGAGCACGGCGACCTTTGGCGCTGACGCTGCGGGTGTCTTCGAGGCTTCGGTCAGGCGTCGCACCCTCGCGGCTGCGATTTGCTTCAGCCGTTCAGCGGCCTTGCCGGGGTTTTGTATCGCTTTGCCAAGATAGTACCCGGCGCGATGCGTCAGCTCCTTGACCCGGCCCGCTGCGCCCTCGTCGTCCTTTGCCAGCGAGGCTTTCAGGCCCGCCAGCTCGGTGCCAGTCGAGATCAATGTGAAGTGGGTTTGCACCAGCAGGGCGCCGGGATCAACGGCAGGCCGAGGCACCCGCGCAAGAAAGGCCCGGTCACCCGTCATCAGCACTTGTTTCACTCTAATCCCCTTAATCTCTTGAGGGCCTGGTTGCCGATCGAACGACGAACCCGGCAAAATGTCTTTCACGGCAAGCGAGTGTGCCGCTCACGTCATGCAGGAATTTTTTGAACGTATTGCGCCGCGGAAACCGTCGGTGCGCCCACGCGGATGACCGATACCCCGGCGGCGAGGAAGGCATTTGCATCGACCAGTCGGCGACCGTCGATCACCAAGCGCGGAAGCAGACCGCCGAGACTGGCCGGCGTGAGGTTCTTGTACGCGTCATGATCGGTCATGACGAAGACCGCGGCCGCCCCGCGAACGGCCGTACCGAGATCGTTTGTCAGATTTGGGTCGCGCTGGGAATGAATGTGCATTTGCGTGACATGCGGGTCATGGGTCGACCAAGTGAAGCCTGCATCTGCGAGCGCGTCGATCAATTTTTCCGTCGGTGTGTCGCGCGCATCATCAATGTTGCCGCGGTAGGCCGCGCCGAGGATGGCGACTTTTTCGCCGGGTTCAAGTCCGGCGGCGCACGCCGATGCGAGCAACCGCTCAGGCTGGCCGTCATTGATGGTTCGCGCCTGGTGGACCAGCTGCGTTTCGTCCGGGTAGCTCTCGACCAGGAACCACGGGTCGACCGGAATGCAGTGGCCGCCGACGCCTGGGCCGGGCGTATGAACGTTGACGCGGGGGTGGCGGTTTGCCACTTCGATGACCTTTGCGACATCGATGCCGGACCTTTCGGCGATGTGGGCAAAGCTGTTGGCCAACGCGATGTTCACATCGCGGTATGTATTCTCCATGAGTTTGGAGAATTCCGCTTCCGCGGCGGTGACGGGGAACGCCTTACCGGCGCAGAAACTCTCGTAAAACGCCTTGGCGCGCAGCGCAGCCCGCGGGGTCAGGCCGCCGACGACGCGGTCGTTCTTGAGGATTTCGTTGACGGTGTTGCCGGGGAACACGCGCTCCGGGCAATAGCAGATATCAAGGTCGATTACCGGATCGAGTCCGACTTCCCGCGCAGCCCCCGCAATGATGTCCTCTGTCGTTCCGATCGGGCTGGTTGATTCGAGAATCACCATGTTACCCGCCCGCACATGCTGCATCGTCGCCTTTGCAGCCTTGGCGACCATGCTGAGGTCTGCCCGCTTGTCCTCGGTGATGGGGGTTGGCACGCAGATGATGAAGATGTCGGCCGGCGCCGCACGCGTCGCGGCACGAAGCTGACCGGACGCAAGCGCGCGTTCGACGACAGGGATGATTTCCGGCTCGCCCAGCGGGCACCGGCCAGACTGCAACGTCGAAACGAGTGTCTCGTTCACGTCAACGCCAAGCACGTCATAGCGCTTGTCTGCTATCAGAGCGGCGGTGGGAAGACCGACATAACCAAGTCCCACAACAACGACATTCTCGACCATTTCTGGTCCCCCTCGTTTCAGTCAATGCCGCCCCGTTGAGAGGCCTAGGCGGCCAAATCGCCTTTGTCAAAACTTTCGTCCGCAGCGCAACTTGTAATTGATTTACCGAGTTGTGAGCAGAAGGTCACGAATGCGTTCGGAAGAATGCCCATCACCGAAAGGATTGCGATCAACCATCATCGCCGTCCGGGCGACTTCGTTGTCCAACAGGTTGGAAACTTCTTCGACGATCCGGGCAGGATCGGCACCGACCAGCTTTGCGGCGCCGGCTTCGACCGCTTCCTGGCGTTCGGTATGGTCACGCATCACCAGGACCGGCACCTTGAAACTCGGCGCTTCTTCCTGAACCCCGCCAGAGTCGGTCAATATGACCTTGGCCCGCTGCATCAGGGCGACCATTTGCGGATAGGCAACCGGTTCGATCAAGTGGACGTTCTCGAGGCCGGACAGAATTTCGAGTGCCGCGCCGCGGACGTTCGGATTGAGATGAACCGGGTAGACAAAGTCAGTATCCGGGAACCGTGTCGCCAGCGTCGCAATTGCGCCAAAGGCCTCATTGAAACGATGTCCGATATTCTCGCGCCGATGACCTGTGATCAGGACCATTCGGTCGCGGTCGAGTGCCAGTGTTTCAGGCAGGCGCGCCGTGCTGGCCGCTGTTTGCAGGAGCGCGTCGATCACCGTGTTGCCGACCATATGGATTGAGCCGCCAACGCGCTCATCGCGCAGACAGTCTGCCGCGCGCTGGGTCGGGGCGAAGTGAAGGGACGTGATTCGCGACGTCATCTGGCGAAACCCCTCTTCCGGGAAAGGCTGGCTCAGGCTGTAGGTGCGCAGACCGGCTTCGACATGCCCGAAGGGGACTTCTCGGCTGAATGAAGCCAGCGCCGCGGCCATGACGGTCGTCGTATCGCCCTGAGCCAGGACGAAGTCTGGCTTATCGCGCACGATCAGGTCGTCTAGTCCGGCGACACCGCCTGAAATGACGCTCGCCAACGTCTGGTTTGGTTTCATCAGCCCCAGATCAGCGTCAGGCTTGAGATCAAACCATTCGAACACCTGATCCAGCATCTGTCGGTGCTGGCCGGTCGAAATCAGACGTGCATCCATGCCTGCGGTATCGCGCAGGCATTTGTACAAGGGGGCCATCTTGATGGCCTCGGGGCGAGTTCCCACCACAACAAATATACGCATCAAAATAACCCTTGCCTGCGATTCCTATGGTTGGGGAAATTTCCCCATATGGTTCGCGTTAGGTGAAGCGCTTTCGATGAGGCAAGTGACAAATTTAAGGCAGGTCTTCCCCAACGGCAAACAGCTCCGCGCAGTCGATATCCGCTACGGCTGGTCCGCAGCCGTCGTTGCAGTTGGATATGACGAGTTGCGCTGTGATGTCTGCGCGCACAGTCAAGCTGATCTCGAATGGTCCAGTCTGGGTCACCGAGGCCTGCGCCGCCCAGCGATCCGCTTCGAGCAATCCGGCTGCCAACCCGCCTTGCAGGACCATCCCGCGCAGGCGGACAATGCTGCCCGCCGTCAGAGCGAGCGGGTGCGAGCGCCAGAGGTAGGCGAATGGTGCGGCGGGTCCTGCATCGAGCAATATGCGCCCGCCATTAAGGCGTGTGCCGGTATCGCTCCATTCTGGTTCAGACAGATCCAGTGATTCGCCCCGGCGATGGCGAGGCGTCAGCTGTTCCTCCTCGAGGCGATAGGTGTGGTTGAGCGCCGTTTGGCGCGCCGATGAGACCTGCGCCGCATAAGTCGGATAGCCGGGCGGCGCGGGACCATCTGATCGCCGGGCCAGCACGAACAAGATCGGCGCAAAGGCGAACCCTTCTTGCCAGCTGCTCAGCGCCGGTCCGAGCGCGGCTGCGAGTTCCCGCGCGGCGGATGGGAGTTCGAACTCGGCTGTATCGGCCCGCAGATAATCCCGCGCGCCGGACCAGTGGCCCAGCTGATAGGCCAGCAGCTCCTCGAGGTTTGTCGAGAACTGTCCTGCTAGATGGACAGGTTCGAATCCGGCGCGGCGTAGCAGCTGTGTGAGCGTTCCGGGTGTCCAAAGGTTCATGTGCCCCGGCCAGGCAGGTCCGCCATGGATCTGCAAGCTGTCTCCGCGCATGGAGCGGATGTCGGGTGCGTTGAGATTCGGCACGGTGAGCGCCAGCACGCCGTCCTGCTTCAGCCGTGCATGGGCCTGCTTCAGCTCCGCCAAAGGATCGGAAATATGCTCGAGCGTTTCCCACAGGGTGACCGCGTCAAAACGCGGGGCGCGTGTGGCTTCTTGGGGAAAATGAACCGCGCGGCCCAATTTGCGCGCCAGATTGACGGCGTGGTGGTTGACTTCAATGCCTTCGGCGTCAAACCCGTGCTCGGTTGCAACCGCGAGCGAGTTGGCGACACCGCAGCCGATATCCAATGTGGAAGAGCGCTCGCCCGGCCCCCGCGCAAGGCAGCCGTTGAGCGCGGCATAGTACTTGTCAAAGCGCGCTCGGTCAGCGTCCATCGCGGCGGTGTTGACTGCCTGTGCATCGGTGTAATCGCCAAACCGCCGGGCTTCGGGGACTGTCTCGAAGTAGCGTTCAAACAGCTCATGCGTGATGACCAGCGGAACGAACCAGGTCCGGCAAGACTGGCATTCATGATAGGGGTAGGCGTCGTAGCTATCGAACAGATAATCTGAACTGTTTCCGCCGCATGTCGGGCAGCTGCGTGAAGGCAATGTGTTCAATAGCGGGGCGCCGCGGGCGCGCCATAGGTCGATCGATCTCGCCCATTCGGCGCGGGTAAGGTTTGAAAAAGGATGAGGCAGCTGCGTGCGGACAGGGTTCGAGGCGCCGGAAGGGTCGAACCCCTGGAGCGCGCGCGCGACGCCCTGCGACAGTAAACCTGCCGCGGAAAATGTTCGGGTGTCCTTGATCATGCCGGTGGCTGCTCCGCTTGCGGTGTGCAACCCTTAAACGCCCGGCGCGGCCGCTTCAACGGGCGGCTTCCCACTCCCGGAAATTCCGCCTATGGAAACCCCCAGCCTAGCAACTACAGGGGAAAGCAGCATGTGCGGAATCGTCGGTAGTTATCATCCGATGCGTGATGGTGGCGCCTCATCACTCGACGTTCTGGCGCGCATGCGCGATACGATGGAGCATCGCGGCCCTGACGGTGCCGGCGCGTGGATGAGCAGCAACGGCCGTTGCAGCATGGGCCATCGCCGCCTGTCGATCATCGACCTTTCAACAAGCGCGAACCAGCCGATGTTGACGCCCGAGGGGGACATCGCCCTTACATTCAATGGCGAGATCTACAATCACGCCGAAATCCGCAAGGAGCTTGAAGCGCTTGGAAAGTACACCTTCCGGACCGATCATTCGGATACGGAGATGTTGCTTTATGCCTATGCCGAATGGGGTCCGGAATGCGTGCATAAATTCTACGGCATGTTCGCTTTTGCGATCTATGACGCGCGCGACAAGGCCAATCCGGTTTTGCATCTTTGCCGCGACCGGGTGGGAATCAAGCCGCTATACTTTTCGCGCACGCCGCAGGGCGAATGGGTTTTTGGATCTGAAATCAAGGCGCTGCTAAAGCATCCGGCGATCCCCCGCGACATGGATCCGTGCGCGTTCGGTCATTACCTCTCGTTCATCGTGGCGCCTGCGCCGATGACGATGTTCAAGGGTGTTTTCAAATTGCCGGCGGGCCATTGGGCGACCATCCATTCGAATGGCCGCGCGACGTCGAAACAATATTGGAATTGCGCGCCGGATTCGGCCGATATGTACAAGACGAGCGATCTGTCGTTCGATGACGCAGTTGAAGAGTTCCTCAGGCTGATGAAGCTTGCTGTGAGCCGCCGGCTAGTGTCGGATGTGCCGTTCGGCGCTCTATTGTCGGGCGGCGTCGATTCCAGTCTCAATGTTGCGTTGATGTCGGAATTAATGGACCGGCCTGTGACCACTTTCACGGTTGGGTACGAGAGTTACGAACAGTTCAACGAATATGACTACGCAAAGCGAATCGTCTCGCAGTACAAGACCGATCACCACGAGACGCGGATCAATTCGCGCGAAGCGTTGAATTTCCTGCCATCGCTTGTTCAGTATCAGGACGAACCAATCGCAGACAATGTCTGCATACCGCTCTTTTTCCTTGCGCGGCTGGTGCGTCAGTCCGGCACCACGGTCGTGCAGGTCGGCGAGGGCGCAGACGAGAACTTTCTTGGCTATTGGTGGTGTGATCACTACAAGACCAAGGCGGAGACGATCTACAATCCGATCCGCAATGGCGATCAATCGAACGCTCTTCTTTCGATCCTGCAGAAAAAGTCGGGGACTACCGAAGACCACGAAATCGCCGAGCGTGCGATGCGCGGCAAGGAGTTGTTCTGGGGCGGGGCCGTGTGCTGGTGGGGCGGTTTGCGTGACCAATTGACACCGGATCGCTCAAAGTTTGACCAGCGGGTCGAATGTCCCATCGAGGGCTTGATGCCAGAGTCCCATCAGTCGACGGACAGTCATGCCGTGATTGCAGAATACCTTGGACCATTGGCCGGCAAGCTCGATGATCCGGACGTTTTGCAGAAGATCCCGTACATGGAGCTGAAGCTGCGGCTGCCGGAGCACCTGCTGATGCGGGTCGACAAGATGACCATGGCGCATTCAGTCGAAGCGCGCGTTCCCTTCCTCGATCATGACGTCGTCGAGTTCGCGCGCCGCTGCCCGCCGGAATACAAGTTGAAGGACGGCATCGGAAAACGTCTCGTGAAGAAAGCTGCGGAACGCTATCTCGACGACGACATGATCTATCGCCGCAAGCAGGGCTTCGGGGCGCCCATTGATAGCTGGTTCCTGGAGCCGGACTTCGGCAAACGGACGATGGCGCTTTGGGAGCGGTCACAGATCAAGAAAGATGGCTTCCTGAACAACGCTTATGTTTCTGATCTTCTGAGGAGTCAGGTCACCGGAAAGCTGAATTACGGCTTTCATGTCTGGACGCTGATGAATGCTGTGCTTTGGCACGAGCACTGGATCGGCGACGGCCTCGCGGATTTCTGATACCCGATGTGTGGGCTCGTTGCCTTGATGGGGCCTGCGCCGCGCGCACCGGACGCCTTTGGCGATCTGCTGGCGGCCATGACGCTCAAGATCGCCCATCGCGGTCCAGATGCGTCGGGCTTTGCACTGCTTGATGACGGCCGGCTGGGCTTTGGTCACCGACGGCTCTCGATCGTCAACCTCGGACCCGACGGCGACCAGCCGATGTCAGATCCGGACGGCTATGTCCACGTCGTGTTCAACGGCGAAATCTACAATCACGAAAGACTTCGGCGCGAGCTGGAAGCTGCAGGCCGACCTTTCCGCACGCGCAATTCGGACACGGAGGTGCTGGTACAGGGCTATCTGGCCTGGGGGTGGGAGGCTCTTCTCAACCGCCTGCATGGCATGTTTGCGGTGGTGTTGTGGGATGCGCGGACTCGGCGTCTTTTTGCCGTGCGCGACCGGCTGGGGATCAAGCCGCTCTACTATACCCGCCTTGGCGACGACCTCGTTCTCGCTTCGGAAATCAAGGCGATGTCGCCGCATCCCTTCTTCCGGGCGCAGCTCAATGATATTGCGTGTCTCGATATCATGAATGTCCTCGCCACTCCGGCGCCGATGACCCTGTTCGACGGCGTGTTTAAGCTGGCGCCCGGCGAATATCTCACAGTGGCGCCGGGTCAAAGTCTGAAAAAGGTTCGCTGGTGGTCTGCGCCCTTCGAGGCGGGCGGTGATCAAATCCCTTTTGACGAAGTCGTCGAGCGGGTTCGCGAGCGTCTCAAACAGGCCGTCCGCATACGGATTGCAGGTGAAGTCGAAACCTCCGTGATGCTATCGGGCGGCGTCGATTCCAGTCTGGTCTTGGCGATGGCGTCGGAAGCCGGCGCGCGCCTTCGCGCTTTCACCGCGTCCTTTGTCGGAGATCCGCTCAACGAAAGGGGGCCTGCGTCCGAGATCGCGGCACGTTTCGGGCTCGCGCATGAAGTCATAGAAATCGAAGAAGACAAGGCGATGGCGGGTACGCTCGCGCTGATGCAGGCGATGGACGAACCGATTGCGGATTGGGCCTGCATCCCGCTCGACTACCTTGCCGGGGCGGTGCATGCCGCAGGCATCAAGGTGGCATTGGTCGGTGAAGGCGCCGATGAGCTGTTTTGTGGCTATGAAGCCTGGTCGGGTTTCATCAGAGAGCGCCAGGTCTGGTCCAGTTTGGCAGCGGCCGGGCGCCTCGGTGCAGGCGCTGCAATTGCGGCATCGGCGCGTTTCGTCTCGCAGGCTTTGCCGCTGGACCGCCTGGGGTTGATCGGCGCGTTTGATGTCGCCGCGGCGGTGGCGAGTGGGCAGGGCCGTTTCCGTTCGGGCGCCGAGAGCCTTCGTCCGCTC
>JBGSOU010000351.1:0-5243 GCA_041739025.1 Hyphomonas sp. | reverse complement strand
GGCCTCTCTGACGCGCGCCCAAGCTGCGGCATGCGTCCGGCAAAGTGTTCTTCATCCCGCCTGTGCCCGCGGCGTTCGCAGGCCGGCTGCGGGGCGAGCGCTGAATGTTCTGGGGGGCGGCAAAGACACGGTTCGCGTCTGGCCCGGAAAGTCATAAGGCAAGCCGATTGATTTCAACCACCGTCCTATCCGCACGCGCTGGCGTCGTTAGCGCATGCGTGCGGTTTGAAGCGAGCGATTGCGTCAGCGATTGCAGCCCCGGCCCGGGTGCGGTGAATGTTCGAGCGGGGGGTGTTAGGAAGGCTTGCAGCGGAGAAAGCGGTCTGCTGGCCTCACCGTCAGGTGCCTGCACGCCGGGCCGCTTCCATCACAGGCCGGGAGGCTGTTTCATAATGGGTGAACACTTGATTTCGCCCGGCGACCTTTGCGCAGTACATCGCCTCATCGGCATGGGTGATGGCCTGCGCAAGTGTCTGCCCATCGGCCCACCGGGAGATCCCGATCGATCCTGAGACTGAAAGCGTTTTCGGACCGCCCGGCGGAAGGCTGTTCTGCAAGTCGAGGCGGATGTCTTCGGCAAGCCTGCCTGCATCGGCTTGCGGACAGTCCGGCAGGAATAGAATGAACTCCTCGCCGCCCCACCGCGCCGCCGCGCTGGCCGTCTCCTCAGACCGCCCGTTCAGGCGCAAACGCTGCTCGATCAGGTCTGCCGTGTTTTTCAAGACTTCATCGCCGACAGAATGACCAAACGTGTCATTGATCTGTTTGAAATGGTCGAGATCTATCAGGATCAGGGCGTGGACACCGGCGCCTTCGTAGGCGCGCGCCTTGGCTTCGAAGGCGCGGCGGTTGAGCAGGCCAGTCAGGCTGTCCCGGTCTGACAGGTACTGCGCCTTTCGAAAGGCTTTGGACAGTTCTTCCGAAAGATGCTCGTTCACAATCCGGGTGCGGACCATACTCCGGATCTGCTTGTGCAGCGCACCCCCGATCAGTATCAGCGATGGGACAAGGAGCAATGTTGCGATCAACGGTATCGGACCGAGCACATTGAAGTGGTAGATCGTCTGAGGAACGAGGGCGATCGTGAATCCGGCGAGCGTGAACCATAGGGCAGGCTGGTCTGCGCGGTTCGTCACGGCCGTCAGGGACATTGTGACGATAATGAACATGCAGACAAAACTCGCCTCGACGCTGGTTCCGATATCTGGCGCGACAGGGAGCATGGCGCCGCCCCAGAAGATACCGTTGAGGAAATCCGAAAGCATCAGGCCGTTCCACTTGTGCCCCGCCGGCCGACTTGTTTCAGCCTGTAGATGCGGAAGAACAAGCAAGTTCAGGACAATCGCCAGGCAGAGCAGGCCGGCGCTGATTGCGGCCAGGACCGGGCGGCCTGATTGCAAGGCCCAGATGCTGACAAACAGGGCTGGAAGTGCACTGAGCCAGGAGACCTTGCGGTCAATGGCAACGTGCATGTCAAACAGTTCAGCTCTGACGCGCGCGTCGATATCAATAGGTGCGGGTATCAAGCGACGCTCGATCGGCAGCTCGTCATTGAAAGGTGCGGCAGCATTTGTCATGACTGTCCGAACTTCTACAGGCGACAGACGAATTCGACGTGAAAACTCAAGTAAAACTTACTGCGACGGATTAATTCGGCGTTAGTAGATGTCCGAAGACGGCGCGAGCCAGATCACTCGCGCCTCACAGATTGCGCGAAGGGCTTCAAGGGCTATTGGCCGCGGCAGGTCGTGTCTTCTCAGCCCAGTCATAGGGAGGCGGGGCTTTGCCCGACGGCGTGGAGATCATCAGATTACGAAGCGGCGCAGGGCGCGAATGAACGCCACCGCGGACACGGTGCACCAGGCTCCCTCAAGTATGACAAACGGCCAGTATGGAATCAGCGCCGAAGCAAGTGCGGCAAGACCGGCGCCAAGCATGTTCAGGCCGGAATGGAACGGCGAACCGGTTTTTAGCCGCCCTGCCAGATTGAGCGCAAACGCAGCCAGAAGGAGACTCACGCCAACAGAGCCGATGATGTCAGCCGATGTGATGTCCACCTGCCCGGCCTAGGTCCGGAACGTCCAGCCCCGAATCTGCCCGCTGAGGCAGGTACCCGTGCGCGCGTCAAACTGGTACCCGTGCCATGGACACGTCATCACGCCGCTTGCATCCGGCTCGCAAGTCAGAGGCAGGCCGAGGTGCGGACAGAGTTTCGGCACCTCAATTGACGTGCCGTCTGGTAGCTCTGCCGGACGCCTTTCCCGGCGGGCAGCCGGGCCGGCCTTCAGAAAGGCGGCGCGATGGATCATCTTGGGCTCGTCCTCGTCGAGTATCTGGCTGAAGGCGGCCCGGTAGAACGCGCCCGCCGCCTCACGGTCCGTCTCCGGCGTGTCCGGCACGAAGAACCGGAGATGCACGCGGCAGCTTTCAGGGCCAGTTTCTGTCAGGTGCACCACCGCCCGGCCATTCTCGAAATCGCCGAAAAAAGTCGAGTTGGTGTAGCCGAGCCGGTCCGGATCGATCATCACCTCCATGCGCATGGTTGTCCCATCGACAAGTTCGACATCCGCCTTCCAGCCATTGCGGTCCGCGCAGATGATCCTTGCCGCGCGGAAGGTCGAGGCATGTACATGGGGCAGGTGTTCCCAGTCCAGTTCGTCTTCTACCGCCATCGCGGCGCTCGCGCCGAGGTCTCGCACCAATTCTCCGACTTCGACCATCTGTGTCATGGGTTTCTCCGTACAAGGTAGGTATCGATGAGTTGCCGGTGGCGTTCGCCGCTGAAGCTTTGCTCATGCCCCGCATGGACGATGCGCACTGGCAGGCCGCGCAGGCGCTCCATGGTTGCCAGGTAGGCGTCTTGGTCGCTGCCCGGAATGGCGTCCAGCAAGGGCCCGTCATACAGTGCGTCCCCGGAGAATAGCGTTGCTGTCGCCGCCTCCCAGAGCCCGATCGAGCCGGCTGAGTGTCCCGGCAGGTGCAGGACTTCAAAGGCGCGGTCGCCGGTCGATACTACATCGCCTTCGGCGAGGTATCGTGCGGCGGAGGCAGGGGCGAGGCGGTGGCGCGCCGGATCAAAGCCCGCATGCGGGATCGCTGTGATCAGTCCGCCGGAAATGTCGTAGCCCATCGAGGCGATCCAGGCGATCTCGTCGGACGTCCAGGCAGCGATATCGATGGGAAGGTGATTGCCCGCGCTGGCCAGCGCATCGGCCTCTGCCGCGTGGACGCAGACCTGCCCGAATTCGCCGGCGCCGCCACAATGATCTATGTGCGTGTGGGTCAGCACGGTGACAAGTGCCCGATCAAAGAGGTCGCTCGCAGCCGCCGTGAGGCTCGCGATGCCCATGCCGGTGTCGATCAGGAGGTCGCAGTCGCGTCCGCGCACATGCCAGATATTGCATCGCAGAAACGGGTGGACATGCGGTTCCCACAACAGCGTGATGGCATCGTCGACACGCCTGCGTTCGAACCAGCGTCCGGCAACGGGAAGCGCGGGCATCGCACTACAGTCTTTCGGCTGGGACACGCGCGACGATCTTTATTTCTGCGCGCGCGCCCTGACGGATCAGCTCGCTGACGCCGATCCAGGTCGAAGCAGGATAGGGCCGGGCGATAACTTCGTCCTTTGCCTTTGCCATGTCTGCCGCGTGCTCTCGCAGGCCAACCAGGTAAAGGGTTGTGTCGATGATGTCGCCATAGCCGAGCCCCGCCTCAGCCAGCACGCGGCCGACCTTTGCCCAAGCGTTTCGGAATTCCTCAAGCGGCGTATTCCCGGCACCGATTATCCCTGACAGGATGACGAGATCAGCGTGCCTCACAGCCGGCGCGAAGTGCCAGCCATCATAGGTCTTACGGTCTTCCTCGGGAATGATAACGTCAATGGACATGGCGGCCTCCTTCTGCTGGCTCGGTGATGGCGCGGAAGTCGAACCGGTCGAGCACACGCCCAGCGGCAGTAATCACGTGTTCGATCTCGTCAGGGCCGTGCGCGAAAGACAGGAAGAAATCGTTCGACCCCGGAATGGTCAGCACGCCCTCGATGGTCAGGGCGAGGTGGAACAGGTTCAGCGCGCGCATGTCGAGGCCGAGGCAATGATCCAGCGTCTTCGGCCCTGCCGTCAGGAACAGCCTGACCATGGGCCCGAGCGTGTTGGACTGGCACGCGATGCCATGATCGGCGAATGTCCTGCTCAGTCCTTCGCCCAGCCGTTCGGCGAGCGCCTCAAGGCGCTCATAACCACCCGAGGCATCCTCTGCCTTGTAGACATCGAGGGCTGCGATTGCAGCCGCGACGGAATTGCGCACATCGTTTCCCGTGCCGCTCTGGTAGGCAAAGGGTCCCGGCGTGGTGCGCGAAGGATCGGCAACCGCCATGACGTCCGCCCGGCCGGCGACCGCGCCGATCTTCTCTCCGCCGCCCAGCGCCTTGGCGAACACGGCGAGGTCCGGGATCACACCCCAGCGGGCCTGTGCCCCGCCGGCTTCGAGCCGGAACCCGCTGATGACCTCGTCGAAGATCAGGAGGGCACCGGCCGCATGAGCCGCAGTGCGGATGGCGGCGTAGTCCGCGGTGGTGCCGGCCCACAGTCCGCAATGGTGCATCGAGGGGTCAAGCAGGACAGCTGCAACGTCGCCTGCGGCAAGCGCCTCGCCAAGCGCTTCCGGCCGCCCGAAGGGAACAAGGCGTGTCTGAGACACGGCCGCATCCGTGATCCCGGCTCCAAGACGCCGTTCGCGTGCGTCGAGCCCGAACAGCATGTCGTCTCCCTGGCCGTGATAGGTGCCGTTAAACTTGATCACGACCGGACGCCCGGTGAAGGCGCGGGCAAAGCGCAGGGCGGACATTACCGCCTCGGTGCCGCTGTTGAGCAAGCGGACGCGCTCCGCACACGGAACGAGTGCCTGCAGTCGCTCTGCGAGATCCAACGAAAGGGCGTCATTCAGCAGCAGGGACCCATGCCGGGGCGTCGCCGATATGGCCTCCATCAGCGCCGGATGGCGGTGCCCGGGCAGTAGGCAGGCGCCGCACAGGAAGTGGTCGACATAGCGCCGCCCGTCGAGATCAGTGACCCAGGCGCCTTCGCCAGACGTCATGCTGAGCGGATAGGGCTTCCAGTATCGCACCGTGCCCGACACGCCGCCCGCCAGCACACGCGAGGCGCGTTCGTGCCAGGCGGCTGACGCCGGCGTCGCCGCGCGGTAGGCAGCATGCACCCTTGCCGCAAGATCATCGAGCGCCG
>JBGSOU010000328.1:0-5293 GCA_041739025.1 Hyphomonas sp. | reverse complement strand
CCGCGCGCGGTAACCGCGCCCTGCATCGCAAGCGTCACCGCCTGGGCGAGGACCTCGTCGGGCGCCTCGATGACCGCACCGGAAATGTGGCGCGGTGTCAGCGATCCATCGGCTTCGTACGACCGGTCGGCAAATCCTTCGGCCACAAAGCTGAGACCGAGCGCAACGGCGGCCTGTTCGAGCTGCGAGCCCGGCGGCCCGACAAGCTCCGCGAACTTTGCCTCCTGCGCGATGTGCGCCAGCAGCCGCGCCAGCCCCTCATCCCGCGCGGCATCATTGTAGAGCGCGCCGTGAGCCTTCAGATGCACCACTTCGGCGCCTTCGGAAGCGGCGATCCCGGCCAGCAGGCGAACCTGTGCCGTCAGGGAGACCCGCAACTCTGTCGGCGCGATCTGAAGGCTGCGGCGCCCGAAATTCGAAAGATCCGGGTACGAAGGATGCGCGCCAATCTGCACGCCGTTGATTTTCGCGGTCCGCACCGTCTCCCGCATGATTTCGGCATCGCCTGCATGCCCGCCGCACGCGATGTTGCAGCGGGTCACGACGCCCAGCATCGCCGAGTCGAGCGCGCGGCCCTCGACGCCCGGCATCTCGCCCAGATCGGCGTTGAGGCAGATTGAAGCGGTCACGGCCAGACACCTGCGGCGCGCAGGATCAGCCGGGCGCCCAGCGCAATCGTGATCACAAGCACGCCGGCGCCGAGCACATTCTGTCCCCGCGTATTCACCTGCGCCCCGAGCAGGCTGCGCCGGTTCATCGCCATCAGCAGGAAAGCCGCCACCGCTGGCAGCAGGATGCCATTCGCCACCTGCGCCGTCAGGATGACCGTCAACGGATTGAACCCCGCGAGCGCAATGCCAGCCCCGACCGCCAGAACGGCGAGTGCCACAACGCGGAATGCCGTCCGGCGGGCCGGTTGGCGCAGCAGTTCGCAAACGGCATAGGCCGCCGCCATCGGCGCCGTAATCGCAGAACTGAGCCCCGCCGCCAGAAGCCCTACGCCGACCAGATACCGCGCCGCGGGGCCATAAACCGGCTCGATCGACAGCGCGAGATCGGCGCCGGACTTGATCACGAGGCCGGACGAGAACAGGCTCGCCGCGGCCGTGACGAGAATGAACATCGAGATCAGGCCGCCCAGTCCGACCGAGACTTGCGTGTCCCGGCGCGCATCGGCGAGGGCAGACGCACCTCCGCCCGCCCAGCGCTCTCGCGCCGCCGAGGCGTGCAGAAAGAGGTTGTACGGAACGATGGTCGTGCCGATCAGCGCAATCGCGGTGAACAGGCTGCCCTCCGGCAGTTGCGGCACAAGCCCCTGCAGCAGCGCGCCAAAGTCCGGCCTTGTGATCGCGACGCTTCCGGCGAAAGCGAGGCTCATCACGAGCACCAGACCGATCAGGATCCGTTCGAGCAGCTTGTAGCTGCCGGCCATCAGGAACGTACCCGCGATCAGCGACAGGCCGCCGACCAGCACGTTGCGGCCCGGCCCTGCGTCTCCCAGGATCGCTTCGCCGCCCAGCGAAGCGCCGGTCAGGTTGCCCGCCTGATACGCGGCATTTCCGAACGCCAGCGCCACGACGACCAGCGCCGCAATCGCAATCCTGAAAGCTGGATGGCCAGCGCCCGCCATCAGCGCTTCGCCGAGACCGGCCCCCGTCACCACGCCAAGCCGCGCCGACATTTCCTGCAGGACGATGGTCGCGAACGTGGCAAACACCAGCGCCCAGAGGAGCGCGTAACCAAAGTTTGCGCCCGCCAGCGTGCACGCCGTCACAGTGCCCGGCCCGATGAAGGCCGCCGTGACCAGTGCGCCGGGACCGAAGGGCAGCTTCATTCGGGGCCGATGCCGCGCCGCGTTTCAAGATAGGTTGCGAAACTCGCGAGCCAGTGGCTGCCGGAATAGTGCGTGTCGCTGACCGCGGCGATTCCGGTTTGCTTGTGCACCGCTGCCGCTGTGAGAAGCGCAGGAATGCGGGCATCCTCCGGGGGCAGAGCAGATGCAATGCCCTCCATCGCCCAGGCGCGCGACAGGTTGACACCGTCAAGATGGACCAGCTTGCCATCCGATGGATCAAGCACGATGCCTGGCGCCAGCCAGTCCGCATCGCCTGAAAGCGGAATATGTGGCAGGAACCCCGTCAGCCAGACGGCGTAGTCGGCAGGCGCCAGCACACGGCGCATCAGGTCGGCTTCCATCAGGCAGGGCGACAGGAAATCTTCGCCCGACGGCTCATAGCTGAGCGGGCAGGTCACGTCCGCTGCGTGGAAGGCCAGCGCCTTGGCGGCGACCGCGTCCCGGAACGCCGTGTCCCCCGTTTCATCCGCCCAATCGAGCATCAGCCCGAAGGCGAATGCCGTCTGATTGTGCGTACCAATCCGGATCGGATAGGCAAGCTTGGTCAGCCAATCCATTGTCTGTGTCCGGATGAAGCCTTCCAGCGGCAGGAGCGTCTGGACCCAGCCGGCGGCCTCCGGAAAATCGGCCTGGCGAAGTTCCGTCATCAGCTGCAGGAACCAGGCTGTACCGTAGGGCCGCTCGAAGCTTGCGCGGTCCGGCGCTTCGAAATAGGCCAGCTCTCCGGCAATGTGGTCGGCAGTGAAGCTCTGCGACAGCGCGGAAAGAATGGCGGCGCGGTAAGGCGTGTCCGGATCCGTGTTAAGGATGCGCACAAGAAGCCAATGGCCGTGCACCGATGAGTGCCAGTCAAAACAGCCATAGAAGGCAGGAAAAAGCTCGCTCGGGGTGCCGATATCCGCCGCCGAGTTCATGAGATGGCTGATCTTGTTTGGATACTCGCGGTGAATGCACGAGAGGGCAAGCCGGGCGAACCGGTCTGTCACCACGCCCTCGCGCGGCGCGGGCAAGACGATTTCAGGCGCGACATCCAAGGGCGCGGCGGGCGTTGTTTCGGGCCGCTCGCAGGCAGAGAGAACGGCCAGGGCCGCGGCCGTCAGAATACCAAGAATCCGCATCTGTCCGCTCCCGGAAGCCATTGCACCACGCTTCGTGACTATCAGGCGCCGGGCCCTGCCCGCAAGCAAGCAAATGGCACACGGCTCAGATGTGAAGCGCGCGGCCTTCGGCGTCGAGGACGGCTTCATGCATCGTCTCGGAAATCGTCGGGTGCGCAAAAACCGTATGCATCAGATCCTGCTCCGTCAGCTCGCCCTGCCGCGCGATCACATAGCCCTGGATCAGCTCGGTGACTTCCGCGCCGATCATATGGGCACCAAGAAGCTCGCCGGTCTTCTTGTCGAAGATCGTCTTCACGAGCCCCTGCTCGGCGCCCATCGCGATGGCCTTGCCATTGCCGATGAATGGAAAACGGCCGACCTTGATATCGTGGCCCTTCGCCTTCGCGGCAGCTTCCGTCAGGCCGACGCTGGCGACCTGCGGATGCGCATAGGTGCAGCCCGGAATGTTCGAGGCATCGAATGGTTCCGCATGGCCTTTGCCCGCGATCCCCTCGACACAGGTGACGCCCTCATGGCTCGCCTTGTGCGCCAGCCAGGGCGGGCCGGTCAGGTCTCCGATGGCATAGAGGCCGGGCACTCCGGTCTTGCCGAAGCCGTCCACGATGACGTGCGTCTTGTCGATCTTCACGCCGAGTGCTTCGAGGCCAAGGTTTTCCACATTGCCGACAATCCCGACCGCGAGGATCGCCCGGTCGAAATCCTTCGTTTCCTTCTTGCCGTCCCTGGTCGTGATGTCGGCGGTGACGACAGTCTTGCCGGCCTTGACGTTCTCGACCTTGGCGCCGGTCAGGATGTTCAGACCCTGCTTCTTGAAATCCTTTTCGGCGAGCGCTGAAATCTCTGCGTCTTCGACCGGCAGGATACGGTCCATCACTTCGACAACCGTCACGTCCGCGCCTAGTTCGTTGTAGAAGCTCGCAAACTCGATGCCGATGGCGCCGGAGCCGACGACCAGCAGGCGTTTCGGCATCACGTCCGGCGTCATCGCCTCGCGGTAGGTCCAGATCAGCTTGCCATCGGCGACGAGGCCCGCCTGCGGAATGTCGCGTGCGCGGGCGCCGGTGGCGAGCATCACGTGTTTGGCCGTGTACGGCGTATCCTTGCCGTCCTTGCCCTTGACGATGACCTTCGGTGCAGGCGCGCCTTTCTCGAGGCGCGCGGTGCCTTCGATGACGTCGATCTTGTTCTTCTTCATCAGGAACTTCACGCCGTTCGACAGCTGCGAGGCGACGCCACGCGAGCGTTTCACGACGGCTTCCAGATCAAACGACGGATTCTCGATCTTCAGACCAAAGGACTTGGCATGCTTGGCAAGGTGCAACACCTCGGCCGAGCGCAGCAACGCCTTGGTCGGAATACAGCCCCAGTTGAGGCAAATGCCGCCGAGGCTCTCGCGCTCGACGATGGCCGTCTTCATGCCAAGCTGGCTCGCGCGGATCGCCGCAACATAACCGCCAGGACCGGAGCCGATGACGATGAGATCGTATGGGGTGCTCATTGTATTCCTTCCGGCCTAAAGCAGCATCGCCTCTGGCGTTTCCACATAGCGTTTGAACGCGGCCAGCCATTTCGCGCCTTCCGCCCCGCCGATGACGCGGTGGTCGCAGGTCAGCGTCACGCTCATCACGGTGCGCGCGACAATGGCGCCATCCTCGTCCACCACCGCGCGTTTCTCGCCGGCGCCAACCGAAAGGATCATGCCCTCCGGCGGGTTGATGATCGAGGCGAAGGATTTGATGCCGAACATGCCGAGGTTCGAGATCGAGAAGGTGCCGCCCATGTATTCCTGCGGCTTCAGCTTGCGCTCGCGGGCCCGCAGGGCGAGGTCTTTCATCTCTTCGGAAATCTCGGCGAGACCCTTGCCTTCGGCCTTGAAGATCACTGGCGTGATCAGCCCGCCCTCGACCGCCACGGCGACCGAGATATTGGCGTGCTTGTGATAGGCGATGCCCTTGTCCGTGTACGATGCATTGCAGTCCGGCTCGTCGATCAGCGCCAGCGCGGCGGCCTTGATCAGCAGGTCGTTGACCGAGATCTTCACGTCCTTCGGCGCGGCAGCGTTGATGGCGGCGCGGCTATCCAGCAGATTGTCGAGCGTGATGTCGATATTCAGCGGGAAGTGCGGCACCTGCATGAAGCTCTGCGTCAGGCGCTTGGCGACCGTCTTGCGCATGCCGTCCAGCGGCTTCAGCTCGTAAGTGTCCGGCGCATAGACCCGGTCGTCCAGGATTTGCGGGAGGATCAGGCCGTCGGCGGTCATCAGCGCGCCGCCCTGCGCGGCGCCGGGCTTCGCAGTCTCCACGTCGCGGCGGATGAT
>JBGSOU010000322.1:0-1659 GCA_041739025.1 Hyphomonas sp. | reverse complement strand
CTTGGTGCGCATCAGCGCCCAGGCCGCCACCTGCATCGACATCCGCCCCGCCACCTGGCTCATCGGGCGCAGCAGCGGCAGGCCGCCTTCGTCATCGGTGACGGTTTCATAGGCAATCGCGAGGCAGCCGGACTGCATCAGCCCCTTGGCCTGAACCGGATCCGGCGCGAGATGGAGATAGGTGAAGAGCGTATGGTCCGGGGTCAGCCGCGCGGTCTCTTCCGGCTGCGGCTCCTTGACCTTGACGATCAGCTCGCTGCCCGCAAACACCGCCGCCGCATCCGGCGCGATCTGGGCGCCGGCGGCCGTATAGGCCGCATTGGCAAAGCCGGAATGGATGCCGGCGTCCGCCTGGACGAGCACGCTGTGCCCCGCGCGGACGAGTTCGCCGGCGCTCTCCGGCGTCAGGCCGACACGTGATTCCTGCTTTTTGATTTCGGTTGGAACGCCAATGCGCATGAAGCCTCTCCCTAGGGAAAGACCATGCCTATAACCCCGCTGGTGCGCAATTTCCAGCCCTCAGACGGCCGGGCCGGTCTGGCGCCGCCCGCAACAAAAATCCCCCCTCCGGCAAGCCGAAGGGGGGACAATGTGCCGGGCGCGGGCACGCCGGCCAAATCTTGCTGCCGTTTGGATCAGAAGACTTTCGAGATCATGACGACGAAGTTTTCGTCGGCAATGTCGCCGGCCACAGCCGAATCGATGTCGGTGTCGGTGTATTTCACCGTCAGGTCGAACAGGTCGAACGCATAGGCGCCGCCCACCGACCAGTTGGTGTAATCGCCGCCGGCGTCGAAGCTGTAATTGCCGACGCTGGCGAGACCCTTGAGTTTTTCGGTGAACGCATAAGCGCCCGTACCTTCGACATACGTGTTCTTGTTGTCGGGATCGTAATAGACGGTCGCGCCGCCCGAAACCGCGTCAACCGCAAAGCCGAGACCGGCTTTCACTTCGACGAAATCCAGATCGCTTTCGCCCGGGTAGAAGTAGCTGATCACGCCGACGTCCCAGGACAGGGTTTCGGTGAAGGCGCCGCGGAAACCGCCATACAGGTCAACTTCGATATCGGCGTCCGATCCGAAATCCACGTTCGAGGCCCAGCCGCCGACATAGAAGGCGCCGTTGGTGTAATCGACGCCGGCCTGCACCGTGGCGTTGCTGTCGGTTTGCGACACGCCGCGCCAGACATAGTCGTTCGCGATGGCGGCGTTGAAGGACACATCGCCTTCAGCAGCGGCCGTTCCGGCGGCGGCAGTTGCCAGTGCGATTGCGAGCAGGCTGGCACGTGAGAATGTATTTTTCATTTGGAGGAAACCTCGCTTCTGTCATCACGCTCCTGATCGAGCGCCACGATTGAGGTTGCCGGGCGGTGACCGGAATTTCGATGGTAAACGTTGCGTAAATGCGCGCACTAAGTTCCGTTCGCCGGGCTTTTGGGCAGGCATTCAGGTCCCTGCCTCAGCTTTGGGCGATGCAGCGAATCCACACTTCTGTGGCAGTTTCGCAACAGCTTCCGCCTCAGCGGGCGACCAGCGGCGCGTAGCCGAGGTGCATCCCCGCATCCACCAGCAGCGTCTCGCCCGTCACGTGCCGGGAGGCGTCGGTCAGGAAGAACACCGCCGAGTCGGCAATGTCGTCCGGCCCGCTCGCCACATGCAG
>JBGSOU010000287.1:0-2753 GCA_041739025.1 Hyphomonas sp. | reverse complement strand
GATCTTGTCCGCCGAGGCATAGCGCCCGCCGCCCAGATCAACCCGCAGGCCTTCGCCCTGCCCGGCTTCGATCAGGCGGACCGCCTCATCGACGCTGACAGCGGGGGCGGCGTCGAGCTTCAGGGTTGCGCGCAACGTATTGCCCTCGGCCATCACAGGTCCTCCGGCAGGGCCGCCGGCATCAGTTTGCGGCAGCGGCTGAGCGCGCGGTAGAGGTCGCCGGCGACAACATCGGCGGAAATCTGCAGCACATCATCATGGGCATCGGGCATGTCCGCCAGCAACCCGGCCAGCGCATCGGCCGTCTGGGTGTAGAGCGGACCATCGACTTCCCCGAGCAGGTACATCTGCATCACGGCAAAATACGCCCGGGCGGCCGGCGTCGCCGCATCGGCGGGACGCAGGATGTCCTTTTCCCGCAGAACACGCGCCTGCGTCTCCAGGAGGAGCACGCCGCGCCGGTCGCCGTTGCGGACGACGGCCCCGTTCACCACGAAGGTTTCACCGGGCTTGAGGGAGAGTTTGAGTGGCATACTGCGCTGAACCTCGTCCTGCGGACTGACCCAAAATTGCACACAGGCGTTAACGCTTGATTGCCAGGGATTTACCGACCCGGCGGCCGGACGAGGGAACCATTTCGGGCAACCGGAGTCTGCGGGGGCGAGGCTGCCATGCGCCCGTCTCAGGAGGGCGTTGGATCATAAGTCCTGCACAATCCCGGGCGCCCCGGCAGTGAGCCGGATCAATCGGGCAAAGTGCGGCGCGTGTCTGAAGCTTGAGCCTCTGTGGCGCAGCGCATGGCCCAATCCGTATACCACAATCGCCCCCTTCCCTTAAGTGAATTCGATGTTGCGTTGCAGCGCTTTACTTCAGGTCAGCGCTTGCCCGGCGCGGTCGGTGCCGTATGGTGCGACCGGTAGGATTTTGAGAGGAACGAGGGCCGATGCGCTTCGAAGGCACGACCAACTATGTGGCAACCGACGACCTGCGGGTGGCGGTCAATGCGGCCATCGCGCTGGAGCGCCCGCTGCTGATCAAGGGCGAGCCGGGCACCGGCAAGACCGTGCTGGCCGTCGAAGTGGCCAAGTCGCTCGGCCTTGAGCTGATCGAATGGCACATCAAATCGACCACCAAGGCGAACCAGGGCCTCTACGAGTATGATGCGGTTTCGCGCCTGCGCGACGGTCAGATGGGCGAAGAACGCGCCAAGGACGTCAAGAACTACATCAAGAAGGGCAAGCTCTGGGAGGCGTTCACCTCCAAGAAGCGCCCGGTCCTGCTGATCGACGAGATCGACAAGGCCGACATCGAGTTCCCGAACGACCTCCTGCAGGAACTCGACCGGATGGAGTTCTTTGTCTACGAGACCAACGAGACCGTGAAGGCGAAAGTCCGCCCGATCGTCATCATCACCTCCAACAACGAGAAAGAGCTGCCGGACGCCTTCCTGCGCCGCTGCTTCTTCCACTTCATCAAGTTCCCGGACGAGCCGACGATGCGCGCCATCATCGACGTGCACTTCCCCGGCATCAAGAAGAAACTGGTCGGCGATGCCCTCTCGACCTTCTACGCCATGCGCGAACTGCCGGGCGTCAAGAAGAAGCCGTCCACGTCCGAGCTGCTCGACTGGCTGAAGCTGCTGATGAACGAGGACATCGACCTCGAGACGATGCGCGAGAAGAACCCCGAGGCGCTCACGCCGCCGCTGCACGGCGCACTGCTGAAGAACGAGCAGGACGTCGCCCTCTTCGAACGCCTCGCCTTCCTGTCCCGTCGCACGGATGGCGGCAGTTCGGGCGGCGGACGTAGAGGGCCGGCGGGTTAAGTCTGGGGCAGCGGACTACCCCCCCGCCGCATCCTGCCCGGAGGCGGCGCGAGCGTAGTTCACGTCGTCGCGGCTCTTGAGAAAGTCGGCCATCTTGGTCTTGTCGGAGCGCTCGTCCCACCAGGTTTTCCAGGCGACGAAGGCCCAGCCGGCGTGGAAGGCGAGGCCCGCCGAGATCGCCACCCAGCCGGGAATCGGACCGATATGCGCGCGGCGCATGAAATGTTCCCAGGACGTGACATCCACCGGATGGATGGCAATCTTCGCAAAATACGCCGCGCCGAGAATGGCGAAGATGTAGCCGTAATTGCGCCGCAGCCTGCGGCCGACGCAGCGGATCATCGAGATCCTGTAGGCCGGCTTTTCGTAGTCATCGGACAAGGCCGTGCCCCGGTCGAGCCGGATTTTGGCGCCCTCGCCGCGCAGGATCGGCACCATGAAGGCAATTTCCAGCACCCGCGCCCGGAACCGCCAGACATAGAAAAACCGGTAGCGGCGCGCCTCCAGCATCAGGAACACAACGCAGAGCATGCCGACCAGCACGATCGGGAACGGCGAGGCCCGCTCGTTGGCGAAGGCCACCGACAGACCGATGCCGGTCGAGATGACCGCCCAGTTGGTGGTCTGGTCGAGGCGCTGCCGCCAGACGGTCGAGCGGTAAACTTCGGCGCGGTAGAGGTGCGACAGCGCGGTCACCTCGGAGGGTCCGCAGATGCCCTCCCCCGGAATGACCGTTTGATCCGCCTCGGTTTCGTCCAGCGTGTCCATGCCCCGCTATGACTCAAACGCGCCCGCGGGGAAAGGTCTGGCGCCTATTTCGCACAATATCCCAGCGTCAGGATCGGGCCATAGCCTTCCAGAGCCTGGCGCACATGGCGGCTGTCGCCGCTGGCGTCCCCGTTGCGGATCTCCTGCGCCAGCGACCCGG
>JBGSOU010000240.1:0-10576 GCA_041739025.1 Hyphomonas sp. | reverse complement strand
GCCCGAGGCGGTTGCGCTCAGGCGCCAAAGCGCCATAGTCAGGCGGTAGTCCTGCATGGACGCCTTGCCGTAACTGACCGGAGCCCGCCCGCCCATGTCCCGCATCGCCGTCTTGGCGCTCATCCTGTTCGTCCTTCCTTCGGCCGGCCTGACGTCGCTTGTTGAAAGTGCGGCCCAGAGCGCCCCGGCCAAGACCGGCGCCCTGCGAGAAACGCCCGCCAGCTTCCGCGAGCTTGCCAAGCGCCTGATGCCGGCGGTCGTGAACATCTCCACCGAAACCGTCATCGCGGCCGCCATGCCTACCTTTCCCGAAGGCTCCCCGGCCGAGCGTTTCAACGAGTATTTTGGCCGCGACAATGACGGCTTCCAGCGCCAGGGGTCCCTCGGGTCCGGTTTCGTGATCAGCGCGGATGGTTACATCGTCACCAACAATCACGTCATCGACAAGGCCGACACGATCATGGTCACCTTTTCGGATGGCCGCGAAATGCAGGCGAAGCTGGTCGGGCGTGACCGCGATTCCGATCTTGCCGTTTTGAAGGTCACGTCGAAGGCGCCGCTCGCTTTCGTGCCGCTGGCCGACAGCGACAAGGCCGAAGTCGGCGAGTGGGTGATTGCGATCGGCAACCCGCTCGGCTTCGGCGGCTCGGTCTCTGCCGGCATCATTTCCGCCACAGGCCGTGACCTGAATTCCGGGCGCGCCGACAACTACATCCAGACCGACGCGGCCATCAACCAGGGCAATTCCGGCGGCCCGCTCTTCAACCTTTCCGGCCAGGTCGTGGGCGTCAACACCGCCATCATTTCCCAGTCGGGCGGCTCCATCGGCCTCGGATTCTCCGTGCCCTCGAACACCGTCAAACGCATCTCGCAGCAGCTGATCAAGGAAGGCCGCGTCCGCAGGCCCTGGCTCGGTGTCAATGTTCAGGATGCGGATGCCGCCCTGATCAAGGCCTACCGCGCCAAAGGCAGCAGCGGGGTCATCATTACACGGATCAGCGATGGCAGCCCGGCCGCCAAGGCAAAGCTCGAAGTCGGCGACCTGATCCTCACCATCGATGGCAAGTCCGTCGGCAGCGTCCGGGAACTGACGCGCAACATTTCGGAAAAGCCGGTCGGCAAGACCATTGCGCTGTCGCTCGTCCGTGATGGGCGCCTGCGCGACATCAGCGTCACGCTCGCCGAGCTCAAGGATGAGGAAGACGAAGTGGCCGCCTCGGCGCCCGATACGGCCGCCAGCTCGAATGATCTCGGCGCCGAACTCTCTCCGATCGACGATGACATGCGCCGCCGCTACGATATCACGAAAGACATCTCCGGTGTCGTGGTTACCTCCGTCAGCCCTCGCGGACGAGCCTTCAACAAGCTGCGCCGCGCAGATGTCATGGTCGAGATCAACTTCCAGACGGTCTCCTCGGTGACCGATGCGCTGGCCAAGGTGAAGGCCGCGCTTGCCAACCCGAACCAGCCAATCCTGATCCGTGTCAAACGCCGCGGCGATACCGGCGCCTGGTTCGATCAGTTCGTCTCGGTCGAAGTCAAAAAATAGTGCCCGTGCCGAGGACGGCTCCGGGCGCGCGCCGGTCTTGCCTTCGGTCTGTTATTTCTATAATCGTTGAAGTATGGAAACGTTTAGCGCCATTGATCGCCTGTCCGCCCTGGCCCAGCCCGGGCGGCTTGGTGTTTTCCGCCTTCTGGTCCGGGCGGGTCCCGTAGGCATTCCGGCCGGCGAGATCGCGGCCCGCCTCGGCCTGGCGCCGAACACGCTCTCCGCGCAGTTGAACATTCTTGCCGCCGCCGGCCTCATCACCGGCACGCGGACAGGGCGGTCCATCCTGTATGCCGCGCGGCCGGAATCGCTCAGTGAGCTGATTGTATACCTGATGGAAGACTGCTGCGGGGGCCGCCCGGAAATATGCACCCCCGTGCAAGAAGCCGCCGCCCGCGCGGCCTGCTGCCCGCCCGAAAAGTCCAAAGTCCGCCGGCCCGTCCGCGCATGAGCTCGGCCTGCGGACGCCTCCTGCTGACGCTGTGGGCGGCAGCGCTCCTTCCGGGTCTGTTCCCGGCTTGCGCCGAGCCCGAAGCGCAGCCGGACGCCCCGTCCCGGCTCACCGTCTCGGGCGAGGCGCGGCTTCGCTATGAGACGCTCGACGGCCAGTTCCGCGCGGGCGGTTCGGGAAGCGATCAGCTCTTGTTGATGCGAACGCTGGTCCTGACCGAAGCTGATTTCGGCCCGGTGGATTTCGGCCTGGAGCTTCAGGACAGCCGAACCTATCTTGGAGACGAAGGCACGCCGCTCGGCACGTCGGTCACCAATCCGCTTGACGTGCTGCAGGCCTATGTCCGGCTGAGCGATCTTCCGGGCCTTTCTGGCGCCGGCTCGGTGACCGAATTGACCCTTGGTCGCCAGACCGTGTCGATCGGGTCGCGCCGGCAGATCGAGCGCGTCGAGTTTGCCAATGCGCTCTACAGCTACACGGGCGCACACCTTGTCTCGAAGTCCGCGTCGGGCGACCGGCTTCATGCCTTTTATGTCGTTCCCCTTGCCCGCTTCCCGGCGACCGGCGAGGCCTTGTTCGACAATCAGATTTCCGGCGACGAAGAGCAGTGGCAACGGCGCATATGGGGTGTCCACTTCATGGATGCAGACGGGCTCGGCGGTCTTGTGAGCGGCCTGTCATACGAAGTATTCGTGTACGGATTCGACGAGTCCGATACCGCCGCGTTCCAGACGGCAGACCGTTCGCACATTGCACCCGGCTTCCGGCTCACCCGGGCGAAAGAGCCCGGCCAGATGGATCTCGATCTGGAAGCCGCGCTGCGCAAGGGCACCCGCTATGCCACCTCGAATCCTGCCGATACGGACGCCCTCAAGGTGGACGCGAGCATGCTGTTTGTCTCGGCCGGTTACACGTTCAGGTCGCCGTGGCAACCGCGCCTCGCCGCAGAGTATTACTTCGCGAGCGGAGACAAGGATCCGGGCGATGCAACCTTCGGTCAGCATGAGCGCCTGTTCGGATCTCGCCGGACAGATCTCAACAATACCAGCATTCACGGGCCCCTGACGCCCGCCAACATCTCGGCGCCGGGTCTGCGTCTCGAAGTCGAACCGGACAGCCGGACCGATGCCTGGCTGAAGTATTCGGCAGTCTGGTTGGCGTCCGCCACCGACAGCTGGGTTGTCGCGCGCCTTCGCGATCCCTCTGGCCGGTCAGGTGATTTCGTGGGACACGCAATCGACGGCCGCATTCGCTACTGGTTGTTGCCGGACCGGCTGCGTCTGGAGGCTGGCGCGTCGCTGCTCGAGTATGGCGAGTTTGCGCGCAATGTTCCCGGCGGGCCGGACGGCGACCGGACGCTTTTTGGATATTCTCAGATCACATATCAATTTTGAGTCGGACACATGGGTTCCTTTGAAAAATACCTCTCTGTCTGGGTCGGTCTCGCGCTGATCCTCGGCCTTGCGCTTGGCCAGATGGTTCCGTCCGTGTTCGGCGCGCTTGCCGGCCTGGAATATGCGAACGTCAACTTCGCCGTCGCGATCCTGATCTGGGCCATGGTCTGGCCGATGATGATCGGCGTCGAGTTTACGGGCATCCGGGGCGCATTCGCAAAACCCAAGGGCCTGATCATCACGCTCGCTGTCAATTGGCTGATCAAGCCGTTCACGATGGCGCTGCTCGGCGTGCTGTTCTTCGAACACGTCTTCGCCGGCCTCATCCCGGCGGATGACGCCAAGTCCTATATCGCAGGCCTCATCCTCCTCGGCGCCGCGCCGTGCACCGCGATGGTCTTCGTCTGGTCGCAGCTGACGAAAGGCGATCCCGCCTACACGCTCGCGCAAGTCGGCGTGAATGACGCGGTCATGGTGTTTGCCTTTGCGCCCATCGTGGCCTTGCTGCTCGGCGTCGCGGAGATTTCGGTGCCGTGGGAAACGCTGCTGCTGTCGGTCGGTCTCTATGTCGTCATCCCCCTTCTCGCCGGGGTGATTGCGCGCCGGATGTTGATGTCGAAAGGGGGGCAGGGCGCCGTCGATACCTTCATGGTACGGATCAAGCCGGCCTCGGTTATCGGCCTGCTTGCCACCGTCGTTCTCCTTTTCGGGTTTCAGGGCGGCGTGATCCTCCAGAACCCTTTGATCATTGCCCTGATCGCGGTGCCGATCGTCATTCAGTCCTATGGTATCTTCGCGGTCGCCTATGCCGCCGCCTTTGCCTGGAAAGTTCCGCACCGGATCGCCGCACCCTGCGCCCTGATCGGCACGTCAAACTTCTTCGAACTTGCGGTCGCGGTCGCAATCAGCCTGTTCGGTCTCAATTCCGGCGCGGCGCTCGCGACGGTCGTCGGCGTCCTCGTTGAAGTTCCGGTGATGTTGTCCCTTGTGGCCTTCGCCAATCGCACACGCGCCAGATTCGCCCCTTTCGAGACGGAGCCTGCATGAAAATCCTCTTCCTTTGTGTTGCCAATTCAGCCCGCAGCCAGATGGCGGAAGGCCTCGCCCGGCATCTTCTCGGTTCCGGCGCGGAAGTGATGTCGGCCGGCTCTGCGCCGACAAAACCCAATCCCTATGCCATCGAAGCGATGGCCAACCGGGGCATCGACATCACGTCCCACACGTCGAAGTCCTTTGCCTCGCTGGACGCTGCATCGTTTGACTATGTCATCACCCTCTGCGCCGAGGAAATCTGCCCCTGGCTACCCGGCAAGACGCAGCGCCTGCATTGGCCCATCGACGATCCGGCGAGTTCCGATCCCGCCTTGACGCCGGAAGACTTCCGACGCCGGTTCGCCGGCGCGCGGGACGAGATCGAAGCCCGTATCGAGGCTTTCCGCAACGCGGCCGCGGCAAGCGGACAGGTCTGAGCCATGCTGGAATACGCAGTCTCGGCCAGACGTGTTGACGCCCATGGCAGCGAAGCGCGCGCGAAGGACGCGGTGCTGGTTCTGGATACAGATCTGTCCGGCCGCCGGGATGCCTTCAATCCGGCGGAGCTGTTTCTCGCCTCGATAGCCGCGTGTATCCTGAAAGGCATCGAACGCGTCACGCCCCTGCTGGAATTCAGCCTCGCGGGGGTTGAAGTTCGCCTGCACGGCGAACGGCAGGACTCGCCGCCGAAAATGACCTCCGTCACGTACGAAATCATTGTTGAAACAGACGAGACGGACCACCGGCTCGAATTGTTGCACAAGAATGTCCGCAAGTTCGGCACCATCTCGAACACGGTGGCCGATGCCGTGCACCTGGCCGGAACGATCCGCAAGAAATGAATCAAACCGAATCCTTCCCTTAGGGAAGATGGGGCGGGTTTTGTGCGGGATTTGTCGGCTGAATTGCCGTTTGGGCTCGCCAAGGCCCCCAACGCAGGCTAAGAGCGGCCCATTCAAGGTGTTTTTGCGGGCTGAGAGTCTTAAACCATGATCCATCCTTCGCTGCTTGCCATCGCTGCCCTCGTCATCGTGTTCGGCGTGCTCAACCTGATCGAGTTCAAACGCCTCGATTGATCCCCCGGGGGCAAATGACATGCCCGACCCGATCCTGATCGCATCGCTATTCGGCGGGCTCATCCTTCTTGCATTGGGCGGAGACCTTCTTGTACGCGGCGCGGTTCGTGCCGGCGGCGCGCTCGGCGCATCGCCGCTGATCGCGGGCATGTTCATTGTCGGCCTCGGTACGTCGCTGCCGGAAATCCTCGTCTCGGTGAATGCCGCCTTTTCCGGCAGTCCCGGCCTCGCCATCGGCAACATTGTCGGCTCAAGCATCGCAAACGTTTTCCTCGTTCTGGCGATTCCGGCGCTTGTTTTCCCGGTCATGGCCGGCGGGCCGGGGCAGGGGCGGGCCTTGCTTGCAATGCTGCTGGCGACGGCCCTGTGGATCGGCATGACGGCGATCCTGCCGCTTTCGCCTTTGATGGGGCTGTTCTTTCTCTTCATCCTGATCGGGTATACCGGCCTCAGCCTGTTTGCGGCGGCCCGCGATCATGCCGGCGGAAAACCGACGGGCTTGCGCGCTCCCGCGGCGAAAGGCCCACCCCTCTGGCGCGCGCTGATCTATGTTCCTGCCGGGGCGATCGCGCTGGTCTATGCCTCCGGCCTGATTGTCGGCGGCGCCGAAGGCCTCGCCCGGTTTGCGGACGTGCCGGAGGAGTACATCGGCCTGACGCTTCTCGCCGTCGGCACATCGCTGCCGGAAATCGGCGCCTCGCTGGCAGCCGCGTTCCGCAAGCAGGGCGATGTGCTGGTCGGCAACATTCTCGGTTCGAACGTCATCAACATTCTGGGCGCCGGCGGCATCGTCGCGATGAGCGGCCCGGTCGAGATCGCGCCCCTCTTCCACACCTATGACCATTGGGTCATGGGCTTTTCCGCGCTCGTTCTTGCACTTCTGATCGTCACACGGGCGCGCATCGGACGGTTGCTCGCGCTCCTTCTGCTTCTTCTTTACGCGGTCTATCTTTACGGGCTCGTGAATGGGGTGAACCTTCTCGGCCTGTATGAAGTGATCCGCGGATGATGCCCGGCGCTGCGCTTGTAACCGGCGCCGGCACGCGCGTTGGCCGGGCCATGGCTGAAGCGCTCGGTGCGGATGGCTGGGCCGTTTGCGTCCATTATCTCGGCTCGAAAGCCGGCGCGGAAGACACCGCCGAAGCCATCCGGGCGGGCGGCGGGTGCGCGGAGATCATCGCCTGCGACCTCGCGGATGAAACCGCACGGGCCAGCCTCGTGGCCGATGCGGCGCGCCGGCTCGGCCAGCCTCTGACGCTGCTTGTCAACTCCGCCTCGACGTTCGCCGATGATACCGCCGCCGAGCATTCTCGGGCCGGCTGGGACCATCATTTCGAGGCAAACCTGCGCGCACCGGTTCACCTCGCGCAGCAGTTCGCTCGGGCGCTTCCGGCGGACAAAAAGGGGCTTGTCGTCAATCTGATAGACCAGCGGGTCTGGAAACTCACGCCACAGTTCTTCACCTATACCCTGTCCAAGGCCGCGCTCTGGCAGGCGACGCAAACTCTCGCCCAGGCGCTGGCGCCAAATATCCGCGTGAATGGCATCGGCCCCGGTCCGACGCTGAAGAGCGTTCATCAGACGGACGCGGATTTTGTTGCCGAAAAGGCCGCGACTTTGACCGGCGAAGGCTCGAATCCCGGGGAAATCGTCCGTGCCCTGCGCTACCTGATTGCCGCATCCAGCGTGACAGGCCAGATGATCGCCGCCGACGGGGGGCAGCACCTGATGTGGCAAACACCCGATACGCAAATCTGAGGGCCTCCCTTGAACTTTGGATCTGATACGACCGCGCCCGCGCATCCGCTTGTGCTTGAGGCGATGGCCCGCGTGAATGCCGGCATCGAGGCAAGCTATGGGGCCGACGCCGTGATGGTCCGGCTTCGCGAGACGATTGGCCGGGCGTTCGAGACTGAAGATTTCGACTTCTGGATCACGGCCTCCGGAACCGCCTCGAACGCGCTGGCGCTGTCCTGTTTCTGCCCGTCCACCGGCGCGATCCTCTGTCATCAGGAAGCGCATATCGAACGTGACGAGCGCGGCGCACCGGAGTTTTTTTCAGGCGGCGGAAAGCTCCGCTTGCTGCCGGGGTTCGGCGCCAAGATTGATCCGCAGGCCTTCCTGGAGGCGATCCGTGCCAACAATCCGGACTTCGTGCATGAAACGCCATTGCATGTCCTGTCGCTGACCAATCTGACGGAATGCGGCCTCGCTTATCGGCCGGAACAGGTTTCGGTTTACGCTGAGCAGGCGAAGGCGGCTGGCCTCGTGGTACATGTGGATGGTGCGCGTTTTGCCAACGCGCTGATTGGGACCGGCGAGATGCCGTCTGCGCTCAGCTGGAAAGCAGGGGTCGATGTGCTGACCCTCGGCCTGACGAAAACCGGCGCGGCGGGTTGCGAGATCATCATCCTGTTTGGCAAAGCGCGGGCGAAGTTCGCCGAGCTCAAGGTGCGGGCCAAGCGCTCCGGCCACATGCCGCCGAAGATGCGCTTCCTCGCGGCGCAGGCCGAGGCGATGTTGACGGACAGTTTGTGGATCCGGCTCGCAGGGCAAGCGAACCTGAAGGCGCGCCGATTGGCCGAAGGGTTTGAGGCGCGGGGCTACGAACTGGCCTATCCGCGTGAAGGCAATGAAGTGTTCGTGATGCTTCCCCCGGACGTTTCGGAACGGCTGAAGAGGGCTGGCGCCGTGTTCTATGCCTGGCCGGGTGGATCGAGCCGTTTTGTCTGTTCCTGGGCAAGCGGCGACGAAGAGGCCGACGCCCTTCTGGCGGCGCTATGATTCCGGGGGCGGCGTGAAGGCGCTGCCAAGCCAGTTGTTCAGATGACGGAATACCGGCTCGACATTGATCGGCAGGGTTTCGCGCCCGTTGAGCAATTCCTGGTGAAGGCCGAGCAAGAAGAGCGGGCCGGTTGCGGCGAGGCTTGCCGCGCGCAATGTATCCGGATCTTTCGGGCCGCCCGGCGTAGCGCTGAGTTTGTCGCTGAACGCCTGAAGCGACGGTTCAAGCAGAACCTCAAGATAGACTTTACCGACCACGGGATCTGCAAGGCCTTCGATCAGACCGAAGGCGTGGGTGCGCGCATAGCCGTGTTGGCTGAGGCCGGCTTCGGTCATCCGCAAGTATTTGGACAAGGCGGCTGGCGGATCGGAGGCCGGCGCGGCGACAGAAGCCCAGATGATCCGCGCCCGCGCGCCGATGTTCTTGATGATCTCGATGACGAGGCCCTGCCGGTCTCCGAAATAATGGCGCAAGGTGGGCTCGGATTGGCGCGCCGCGAGCGCGAACTGGCGCAACGAGGGTCGTTTCAGCGCCGTTGCCACGGCAAATTCGGTCAGCGTGTCGAGCAGATTTGCGCGTTTCTCGTCGAAATCATGATTGCGGGCTCCGGACGGTCTAGGCATGCGTCTACTCCGATCGAGTGAGCAGGTCGGTCGGTCCGGTGGGGAGGAAAATCCGGAGGCCAGCCTGCGGTCGAGGTTGAAGAATCAACGCAGCTACCGGTGTCGCAATTCAAATGTGGCATGTTATGGGATCGGTTGAAAGGGACCAGAAGGCCTGTAAGCCGGGTTCTGTTCGCCCCTTGCGGGGTCTGGCAGCCATTCCTCTGGGACGTTCATCACTGAACGCCTCACGCGACACACCCGGGGCACAGGCGTCAGACAGCCCATATGTGCCCCCTACTTGGTCTTGCTCCGGGCGGGGTTTGCCTTGCCAGCCCTGTTGCCAGGCCTGCGGTGGGCTCTTACCCCACCCTTTCACCCTTACCTCCTGGCCCGTCTTTGCTTTCGCAGAGGGGGCCGGAAGGCGGTTTGCTTTCTGTGGCACTTTCCCTCGGCTTTCGCCGGGCGGCCGTTAGCCGTCGCCCTGTCTTTCTGGAGCCCGGACTTTCCTCCAGCATGTAGTTACCCACATGCCAGCGGCTGCCCGGCCTTCTGGTCCTGCAAGCCGTATAGGGCTTCATGGGGTTCGGGGGAAGCGCCGGATTTGCGAGGCGGGGACAAGCCCGGCGCGTGTTAACAAAATTGTAAGTGCCCGGAAACTTCCAGCCGCTAAACGTAGGCACAAGCTGAATTCTGTGCATCGCTACTCCGGCGCGCCGGAGGCTGCGAAAGGAAGGTCAACGGATGCAACGCTGGCGCACCGGACTGTTTGAGCCCGTCAGACGGGCAATTGTTCGCCTGTTCCGGCCGGATGTGCGGATCGTGACGGGCGGCATCGCCTTCTACGCCTTGTTTTCGATCTTTCCGCTGATCTACCTCACGCTCACCTTGCTGACCGTGTTCCTGCCGCCGGAGCTGGCCGCACAACTGGCCAAGCCGGTCAGCAATTTCTTCACCCAGACGGTCGAGCCGCTGACGCAGACAGAGTTCGAGACGATCCAGAACATGACGCCGGCCGGATTGAGCCTGCGGGCATTCGGAGCCTTGTTGCTGGTGCTGATCACGGCGAGTTCCGGCGCCAAAGCGGCGATCACCGGCATCCGCATGATTGCGGGCGCGCAGTGGCGCTCACGGTTTGCGCGGTTTCAGGGCGCCTCCATGCTGATGACCGGCGCGCTGGTGTTGATGGTCTGGCTGCTCGGCGCGCTGCAATTGATGGTGACGGTGATTGCGCAGAGCGGCGGCCCGGTGATGGGTGGCTTTGCCAGCGAGATTGCGGCCCTGGCCGATACGTTGTGGATCTCCAAGGCGATTGGCGGGTTTGCCGTGTTCTATGTGATCCTCGTCCTGTCGCTGCGCGGACATATCCGGAAGGGGACTCGGGCGATCGCTGCGGGCGCGGCGGCGGCGACGTTGGCGTTCATCTTCGTCACCTTCCTGTTCCAGCTCTATCTGAATTACTCCGTGCTCGGAACGCTTTACGGGGCGCTCGCGTCGGCGATCCTGGCCTTCATATGGCTTTCGGCCTCTGTGAATTCTTTGCTGTTGGGCGCCGCGCTTGCCGCCGAATGGTCTCAGGCCTGGGGCGAAGAGGTGGAAGTGCCGGAATAGGCCTCGGCGACATGCGCGAGGCGGCGCAGCGTGCGTGCATCGGCCAGGCCGGTGACCGCGTCCGGCAGGAAGCGGC